>DASQDV010000595.1:0-14313 GCA_035633995.1 Pyrinomonadaceae bacterium
AACTCTTAAATAAACAACGGTGCGAGCACAAGGGTAATGGTCGAGAGCAATTTGATCAAGACGTGGAGCGAAGGCCCGGCCGTGTCTTTGAACGGGTCGCCGACCGTGTCGCCCACCACGGCCGCCCGGTGCGCCTCCGAACGCTTGCCGCCCATCTCTCCCGTCTCGATATATTTCTTGGCGTTGTCCCACGCGCCGCCCGCGTTGTTGAGAAAGAGCGCCATCAAAATGCCGACGATGGTTCCGATCATCAGCATCCCGGCCACCACCTCCGCGCCCGTCGCCAAGTGCGCGTAGCGCGGGTTGCCGACGAGCGAGGCGACGCTGTTCGTCCGGTCGTCCGTCCCGATCTGCGCGTAGAACAGCGCGCGGAAGATGAGGCCGACGGCGATGGGCAAGCCCACGGCGAGCAAGCCCGGCCAGATCATCTCCTTGAGCGCGGCGCGCGTCACGATGTCAACCGTGCGCCCGTAGTTCGGCTTCGACGTGCCCTCCATGATGCCGGGGTTCTCTTTGAACTGCGCGCGCACGTCGCGGATCACTTCGTAGGCCGCCTTCCCCACCGCCTTGATCGCGAGCGACGAGAAGAGGAAGACGAGCATCGCGCCCAGGAGTCCGCCGATGAAGACTTCGGGCTTGGCGAGGTTGATGACGAAGAGTTCCGCGCCGCGCCCCGCCTCGGCCGAACCCAGTCCCCCCGTGCCGAGGTTGAGGCCGTAGTTCTTCACCTCGTCGAGGTACGCGGAGAAGAGTAGGAACGCGGCGAGCGCGGCCGAGCCGACCGCGTAGCCTTTCGTCAGAGCCTTCGTCGTGTTGCCGACGGCGTCGAGGCGGTCGGTCTTGCGCCTGATCTCTTCGGGCTGCTGCGACATCTCGACGATGCCGCCCGCGTTATCGGTGATCGGCCCGAAGGTGTCCATCGCGAGGATGTAAGCGGCCGAGCCGAGCATGCCCATCGTGGCGACGGCCGTGCCGAAGAAGCCCGCGTTGTTTAAGCCCGACGCCGTGCCGAGATAATAGGAACTGATGATCGCGGCCGCGATGACGAGGATGGGAAACGCCGTGCTCTCCAAGCCCACCGCGACGCCGCTGATGACGTTCGTCGCCGGGCCGGTCTGCGAAGCCTGCGCGATCTCGCGCACCGGGCGATAGCGATACTCGGTGTAATACTGCGTGATAAAGACGAAGAGTATCGCCGTGATGATGCCGATGAGGCCGCAGAGGAAAAAGTAGACCCACGCGTTCGGCGCGGCTGAGGCTGAAGCGCCCGCCGGACGGAGCAGCCAGTAGCAGGCGATGAGGAAGCCGACGGCGGCGAGGATCGAAGTCAAAAAATAGCCGCGATTGAGCGCGGCCATCGGGTCGCCTTCCTCGCGCGTGCGCACGATCATGATGCCGAAGATCGAGGCGACGAGACCGAAGGCGCGCGCGACGAGCGGGAAAAGAATGATGCCTAAGAGTTGACCGGGCGTAAAGAAGTCGGGGTTGGAACTGTAGAGCGCGGCGGCGAGGATCATCGCGCCGATGTTCTCTGCGGCAGTTGACTCGAACAAGTCCGCGCCGCGACCGGCACAGTCGCCCACGTTGTCGCCGACGAGGTCTGCGATCACCGCCGGGTTGCGCGGGTCGTCTTCGGGAATTCCCGCCTCGACTTTGCCGACGAGGTCTGCGCCCACGTCCGCCGCCTTCGTGTAGATGCCGCCGCCGAGTTGCGCGAACAGCGCGACGAACGATGCGCCGAAACCGTAGCCCGCGATGAGGAGCGGAATCTTCGTCGTCGGAACGTCCGTCAGCCTGTCCACGAGTTCGAACAGGATCGCCACGCCGAGCAGCGAGAGCGCGACGACGAAGAGGCCGGAGACCGCGCCGCCGCGCAAGGCCGTCTGCAAAGCGCCGTTTAAAGAGCGCGTCGCGGCGGAAGCCGTGCGGATGTTGGCGCGGATCGAAACCCACATGCCGACGTAGCCGGAGGCGACCGACGAGGCCGCGCCGAGGACGAAGGAGAACGTCGTCCAGAAGGCGAGCCCGACCGAGTCAATCGGGTCGGCGGCGTTGTGCGAGCGCACGAAGCCGTAGACGATGAAGATGAGCAGGGCGAGCGCGACGGCGAGGATGGCGATGGTCGTGTTCTGCCGCCGGAGAAACGCCTCCGCGCCCTCCTTGATCGCGTCGGAGATGTCGCGCATGGCCTGCGATCCGGTGTCGCGGTCGAGCACGTTCTTGATGAGCAGGACGGCGAAGCCGAGCGCGGCAATGCTGATCAGAAAGACAAGCAGCATCTGTACGTTCACGTTTAATCTCCCTTCATCTCGCGCAAATGAAATTCAGCCGCCGTCTGAGTGAACAAACGGCGGCTGAAAAGATCGAACGACCGGCAGGGGAAGTTAAACCAGATTACCACAGAGACCGCACGGAGACGCGCGCTTCCGCCTTAATCCCCGGCGGCGATGCCTTCTCTGTCCGTCCCCATCTTGCCCACCGCTTCGGGCAGTTCCGCGACGATGCGCATGCCGTAGAAGGAACGCCAGACGAAGTAGACCGAGACGAGGAAAAAGAGCGCGGCCAGCACGCGCGTGAACACGGGGCCGTTTTCGCCGAAGCGCCCGCGCACGTCTGCGAGCGACACCGCCAACTCGACGGCGAGCAACCCGAACAGCGTCGTGAACTTGATGACCGGGTTGAGCGCGACCGAAGACGTGTCCTTGAACGGGTCGCCCACCGTGTCGCCGACCACCGCCGCGTCATGCAGCGGCGTGTTCTTCATCTTCAACTCGACTTCGACGATCTTCTTGGCGTTATCCCACGCGCCGCCCGCGTTCGCCATGAAGATGGCCTGGTAGAGACCGAAGACGGCGATGGAGTTGAGGTAGCCGATGAAGAAGAACGGCTCGACGAAGGCGAAGGCGAGCGTCGAGAAGAAGACCGTCAGGAAGATGTTGAACATGCCTTTCTGCGCATACTTCGTACAGATTTCAACCACCTTCTTGCTGTCCTCGACCGAAGCCTTCTCCGTGTCCAGATTGATGTTGTTCTTGATGAACTCGACGGCGCGGTACGCGCCCGTCGTCACCGCCTGAATCGAAGCGCCCGTAAACCAGTAGATGACCGCGCCGCCCGTGATCAGTCCGAGCACGAACGGGGCGTGCAGAAGCGAGAGGCTCGCAACGTTCGTAGTCATGCCCTGCGTGAGCGCCATGATGATCGAGAAGATCATCGTCGTCGCGCCGACGACCGCCGTGCCGATCAGAACGGGTTTGGCCGTCGCCTTGAAGGTGTTGCCCGCGCCGTCGTTCTCTTCGAGCAGGTGCTTGGCGCGCTCGAAGTTCGCGTCAATCTTGAAGTCGCGTTTCAGTTCCTCTTTGACGTTCGGCACGTTCTCGATGAGCGAGAGTTCGTAGACCGACTGCGCGTTGTCCGTCACGGGACCGTAAGAATCGACGGCAATCGTCACCGGCCCCATGCCGAGGAAGCCGAAGGCGACGAGTCCGAAGGCGAAGACGGGCGCGGCCACCATCAAGGCGTCCAGCCCCATCGTGCTGAACAGATAGGCGATGCCCATCAAGGCGACGATGCTCATGCCGAGCCAGTAGGCGGAGAAGTTGCCCGCGACGAGTCCCGACAGGATGTTGAGGGACGCGCCGCCCTCGCGCGACGACGTGACCACTTCCTTGACGTGTCCCGATTCGGTCGAGGTGAAGACCTTGACGAGTTCGGGGATGATCGCCCCGGCGAGCGTGCCGCACGAAATGATCGAAGCCAGTTTCCACCAGAGCGACGTGTCGCCGCCGAGCGTGGGGACGATCAGGTAGGAGACGATGTAGGTGAGCACGACCGAGATGACCGAAGTGATCCAGACGAGCGACGTGAGTGGCGCTTCGAAGTTCATCCTATCGGCATTCGCGTAGCGCGCCTTAGCCATCGCTTCGTTGATGAAGTAGGAGAGCGCGGAGGCGATGATCATCATCACGCGCATGACGAAGAGCCAGACCAGGAGTTGCACGGCGACCGTCGTTTGATCGCGCACGCCGAGCAGGATGAAGGTGATGAGCGCCACGCCCGTCACGCCGTAAGTCTCAAAACCGTCCGCCGAGGGGCCGACCGAATCGCCCGCGTTGTCGCCCGTGCAGTCGGCGATGACGCCGGGGTTGCGCGCGTCGTCTTCCTTGATCTTGAAGACGATCTTCATCAGGTCGGAGCCGATGTCGGCGATCTTGGTGAAGATGCCGCCCGCGATGCGCAAGGCCGCCGCGCCGAGAGATTCACCGATGGCGAAGCCGATGAAGCAGGGGCCTGCATAGTCGCCCGGAATAAAGAGCAGGATGCAGAGCATGATCAGCAGTTCGATACTGATGAGCATCATGCCGATGGACATGCCGGCGCGCAGCGGGATGGCGTAAATCGGGTAGGGCTTGCCGCCGAGCGAGGCGAAGGCCGTGCGCGAGTTGGCAAACGTGTTGACGCGGATGCCGAACCACGCGACGCCGTAACTGCCCGCGATGCCGACGAGACTGAAGAACAGGATGATGGCGACGCGCAGGAAGTCGAAGCCTAAGAGGAAGCCGAAGTAGAGCACGATGACGGCGGCGATGAACAGTTCGAGCAGGAGGATGAACTTGCCCTGCGTGATGAGGTAGGTCTTGCAGGTCTCGTAGATCAACTCCGAAATTTCGAGCATCGCGCGGTGAACGGGCAGTTTCTTCAACTGCATGTAGATCATCAACCCGAACAGGAGGCCGAGCACGCAGACGGCGATGCCGATGAGCAGCAGATTGTGGCCGTCAATCGCGCCGCCTAAGAATTCGACGCGCGAAAGATCGGGCAGGACGAGGTTGGCCTCGCCGCCCGGACGATGCTCTGTGGCCTGACCCGAAGGGCCGCTGCCGTGCGCTTCGGGCGGCGCGGCGGAACTCTGCGCCCACGCGGCGGACGCGAAGACGAACACGAACGCGAGACCGGCCGCGACCGACAGCACGCCGCGACCGGCGCGCGAGGCGCGTGCGGGCGCGTTGAGGTTAGAGTGATTCATAACTTTTTTAATGAACGAGGCGGCGACGACCGAGACGCCGAGGCCGAGCAGAAAAATCGGTAGCATGTGAAAATCCACGATTGGGAAATTTCCTTTCTGGTTCTTTTGGTATGTTCGAGTGATGCGCGTGCCAGCGCGACGCGCGCCGTCAACGCCGCGAAGACGGGCATGAGCAAACGACGACGACAGGAAGCTTCTCCCTGTCCTCTACAGCCCGTCAGCGAATCGCGCTGGAAAACGGCCATTATTGCCGATTCGGGCGCAATCTGTCTATCCGGCAGCGCACGCCCCGCGCGCGAGGACGAAGCGGCGTGTGCTGCCCGGCAGGGGCTTCTGACTGTCTTTTGAAACTCCGGCTGCCGGGGTCGTCTACCGGGCGCGCGCCGCGAGAGGTGCGGCGCGCCTAGCGGGCAGCGGGCGTGCGGCGTGCGGGTTCAGATTTTGAATTCGAAACTGTGGTCTTTGAGGAACTCGGAAGACATGCGCCCGCCGCTTGCCGCCTCCTGTTTGGGGATGAGTTGCTCGATCTTCTTCATGTGCGCGCGGTCTTTGGCCTTGCTGGACGCGCCCGAGTTGCTGTTGAACCAGAATTTGAACTTGCGTTTGTCGCCCGGTTTCATGCGCGACTCGAAGTACATTTTGATGATGTCGAGGTCGGGGTTCGCGTGCGCGCCGTTGCCGCAGAAGACGTAGTGGTCTGCCGTGACCCGCTCGCAAAATTCCTGCGTGGTGTTGAACTCCGCGCCGTGATGCGGCACTTTCAGGACATCCACGTGCATGCGCCCGGCTGCGTCGAGTTTCTTGTAGTGCTTGAGACCCTTGAGCACGTCGTCGGCGTGGCCGTCGCCTGTCAGCAGGAGGGACTTTTTCTTCGCGCCCGCGCCCTCTTCGATGAGCAGCATGAGCGACGCCAGATTGGGCGTCGTCACCTTGTCGCGCCGCCCGATCAGTTTCTTCACGTTCGCCAGCCCCAGTTCCTTCGCCTGCGCTTCGAGTTCGTCGATCTTGAAATCCAAAACGTCCGCCGACTCGCCGAGCATCGAACTCTTGATGCCGGAGATTTCGTTCGCGACGAGCGAGTCTTCGTCCTCCTTGGCGCGGCGCTGGATGTCGCCGAGACGTTTGCTGTTCTCCCTCAGCCACTTGTCCCATTGATCGCGCAACTTTTCGAGGTCTTCCTTGAAGGGGCCGATAATGTAGATGGACATGCCGCCCAGTTTGATCGGCGTCTTCTTATTCTCGCGCACGAGCATGAGCTTGTGCTTGGCAGGCTCGTTGACGGGGATGTTCAACTGTTTCGGCCCGACGCGGCGCGCGAGTTGCACCCCCTGCGCCTCGCTCGTGATGAGACTCTGGTGCATCGCGACGACCGCGTTACTGATCTCCTGCCTGCTGGCCGAGAGTCCTTCGCGGTTGGAGTTGGCCGAGAGGATGACGGCGTTTGCGGCCAGCATGTTCTCGATCTCCCCGGCGTTATCGCCGACCTGTTCGTGGAAGGCGTTGTGCCAAATCTCTGCGATTTCGGGCGGGCGCGGAAAGGCGGGCGGTTTCTTCTTCTTGCCGTTCTTCGCCTCGAAATCATGGACGCGCCAATCGACCAGATCATCCATCATCCGCAGGATGCCGGAGATGTGATCGGCATCGATGTGCGAGACGTAAACGAGATCGAGTTTCTTCAAGGCGCTGAGCTTCTCGGCGACGTGTTCGCGGTAAGAAGGATTCATGCCGCCGTCGATGAGCATGCGCTTGCGATCAGCGCCCGTCAGCAGCAGGCAGTCGCCCTCTGCGGATTGGAAAATTTCGAGCTTCATTTCTTCAACTCCTTTCGCGTGTTGACCTTCGCCGCTTCCAGGATGCAGGCGTCGGGGTCGATCCGGCCGAAGCCCGCATCGTTCAGCCACGAGTAGCTCGCGCCGGGCAGCGGGCGCGCGGTGCGTTTGATGATGCCCTCGATCTGCGCGGCGGTCAGGTTCTTCTGCGTCGAGAGCATCAACCCCACGACGCCCGCCACGTAAGGACTCGCCATGCTCGTTCCGGTCATCTCGATCCAACGCTCGTCGTCTCCGGCGAAGCCTTTGGCGGCGGTGATGTTCGTGCCGGGCGCAGCCACGTCCGGCTTGTAGCGGTCGTCGCGCGTCGGACCCTGGCTGCTGGTGATGTTGATGCGCTCGGCGTTCAGGTCGAGATTGCCGACCGAGATGACGCGCTGCCCGCAGGCGAGCGAGCCGACCGAATAGCTGTCCACGTTCGTGCGCGCGGAGAAGAAGGAGGGGAAACTCCACGCCTCCTGATCGCCGATGCGACGCCCGACGGGGCGCGGGTCGTCGCGCTCGATCCAGCCGTGATAGCGCCCGTCGCGCACCTCCTCGCCGTAGAGGCGCACCGTCCACTGACCGGCGCGTATGCCGCGCGTCCCGCGCCGCGAAAGAAACGGGCTGAGGTAGATGGCGATGTAGTTTGCGCCGTTGGCCGGGTGGTAAAGCTCGTTGTAGATGCTGACGAAGCTGCCGTCGTCGAGTTGCAGGTTCTCGTAGAACTCGTGCGGCTTGACGGGGCCGATCCAGTTGCCGCCCGGCGGGCGCAGCATGACGCTGAAACGATCCTGCGGGTTGTACCAGATTTCGAGTTCGTTCTCGGACACGTCGGCGATGGTGTTGCCGACGACGAGCCAGTCTATGTCGGTGCTCAAGCCGCGCGCCGGGACGGTGCCGCTCGTGTGGATGCGCCCCATGAAGTAGCTGCGGTCGCCTTCAAAGGCGGGCTTCTCCTGCCCGGCGTTGCCCGCCGCCACCGTGACGCAGCGACCGGGCAGCGCCATCGCCGCGTCGATCCAGCGGCTGACCGTGCTCGTCGCGTCGTGCGCGTGGCCGTTCGTGCCGAGGCTGATGTTGATCGAGACGGGGAGACGGCGCTCTTTCGCCAGCGCGAGCAGGTATTCGACGGCGTGGACAACGCGCGTCGAATCGTAGAACGAAGCGCGCTGGTCTTGTGTCTCCTTGCGCGGCAGCGAGACGAGCACGGCGGCAATCTCGGCCTCCGGGCAGACCCCGTACTTGCCAGCCGCGATGCTGGCGACGTGTGTGCCGTGCGCGCCCTCGACCATCTCGGACTGACGCGCCAACTCGTGCGGCGGCACGCCGATCCTGGGCGCGGCGCTGAGCGCGCGGTTGAGTTCCGTCTGGTCAAACTCCGAGCCGTAGTTGAAGGGTCGTTTGCTCGAAGGGCTTGGCTGGTCTTCGGGGTCGCCGCCCTGATCCCAGATGCGTATGAAGCGCGTCCGGCCTTGCGAGTCTAAGAAATCCTCGTGAGCGAAGTCGAAGCCCTGCACGTCTATGATGCCGATGAGCACGTTCCTGCCGTGATGGTGGAGATGCGCGTGCCTGATCTTTCTGGGCTGCGGCGGCTCGTGGATGCGCCGCATGGATTTAACGGGCAAAGGGTCAACGAGCGCTTCGCCGAGTTCGATGTAAGTCACGTCGGGGCGCTCGGCGAGCCGCTTGAGTTCGGAGAGCGTGACGGTGGCGGCGGCGATGTTGGTCTTGCGCAGGGTCTCGCCCTCGACCTTCAACTTGCCCTTGCCCGCCGCCTGCCGCGAAGCGGTGAGCGGCTTGCCGCCGCCATTGCCGCGACTCGTGAGACTGACGGTGTTGTCGTCCGCGTCAATCGTCTCGATGAAGACGTTGACCTCGATCTCTTTGGAGGGCGGGAGCGGCGTTCGCCCTTTAGCGTTCGCGCGCCGCTTCGGCCACTTCTTCGTCGCCGCCTCTTTCCCCAGAATCGTGTCGCGTTGCGGCCTTATCGTCTTCAGACACTTCGCGCCCTGCTTGACGGCGACCGAAGAGGCGTATTCCGCGCGCATCACGTTCACTTCCGTGCTGCCGTTGACGATCATGCGCAGCTTCGGCTGGAGCTTGCGCCCGGCAAAGTCTTTGTCAGCCGGAGAAGATTTCTGCTTGCGATTCGCCATCTTCTTTTCTCCCATCCAATCCGCGCGGCGGCGCGCACGCTCCCAAATTCCCGAGGGGTCTGCAAAAACACCGCACGCGTTCTGCCTACGTTGCGGTCGGGTTGGTGTTTATTTGTGCAGGCTAACAGGTCGAGCGGGACGAGGTTCCCGCCGGCAGTGAAGACGCGTTTACGCGGGCACAATATTCCGCGAGGCTTCCGGCTGTCAATCAAAACTTTCGACGCACACGAAGGCAACGAGCCTGTCGCTCAATTAACCAACCGGCGCGGCCTTACTTGCGGCCTTGCGGCTCAACCTGCGGCGGAGGTGAGCGGCGGCGGCGCATTTGTCTCAGGCGTCTCGGCAAGCGTCGGTTGGCCGCGTCGCCCGCCCGTCCAGCGGCGGATGGAGTCGGCGAGGATGATGACGGCGGCGACCATCAGGATCAGGGTGAGCGCGGTGTTGATGTACCCTTGTGCCGCCGTCTCCGGCTTTTGCGCGAGCGGCCAGAAGATTTGGGTGATGGATTGATAGCCCGCGACGAGCGTGGTCGTGCCGACAAAGACGAGCGGCAGAAGGGTCGTCCACGCGTAGCGTGCGCGCCCCATGTTGATGATGATCGTCGTGGCGACGCAGAGCGCCACCGCCGCGAGCAGTTGATTGGCGATGCCGAACATCGGCCAGATCGTAGAGATCGAACCCGACCAGATGAAGGCCGCCCAGCCCGTGACAACCAGCGCCGTCGTGATGATCGAGCCGGGCAGCCACGTCGGCTCCTCGAACTTGCGGTAAAAGCGCCCTGCAAATTCCCCGACGAGGAAACGCGCGACGCGCGTGCCCGTGTCAATCGTCGTCAGGATAAAGAGCGCCTCGAACATGATGGCGAAGTGATACCAGTATTTCATCAGCCCGGTGAGGCCGGGGATGGCGTCGAAGATTTTGGCGATGCCTAAGGCGAGCGTGACCGCGCCGCCCGTCCGCCCGCGCAAGTTTTTCTCACCCGATTCGGCTTCGAGGCGGTCGATCTCTTTCGGCTGCAAGTCGAAATCGCCGCCCGTGTGCGTGTCCACGAGGCGCGTGTAGGCGGCGCGTTGCTCGTCCGTGCGCTGCGCCGTGTTGATGGCGAAATAATCGCCGGGGAACAGCGACGTGGCGGCGATGAGCGCGACGACGCCGACGACGCCCTCCATCAGCATCGAGCCATAGCCAATGAGGCGCGTGTCGCCCTCGCGCGCGATCATCTTCGGCGTCGTGCCCGACGAGATGAGCGCGTGGAAGCCGCTGATCGCGCCGCACGCAATCGTGATGAAGACGAACGGATAGACCTTGCCCGGAATGACCGGGCCGCCGCCCGCCACAAACGGCGTGAACGCGGGCATGTGCAGAGTCGGGTGCACAAGTATGACGCCGACGATGAGAAAGGCAATCGTCCCGATCTTCAAATACGACGACAGGTAATCGCGCGGGCACAAAAGCATCCACACGGGCAAGACCGACGCGATGAAACCGTAGGCCGCCATCAACAGCGTGATCGTGTTGCGCGAGAAAGTGAACGACTCTGCCCAGGAGGATTCCGCCACCCAGCCGCCCGCCACCACCGCGAACATCAGTCCCGCGACGCCGAGCGCGCTCGCCTCGCCGATGCGCCCGGGGCGTATGCGGTACATGTAAAGCCCCATCAAAAGCGCGAGCGGGATCGTGAAGGCGACCGTGAACGTGCCCCACGCCGACTCGGCCAGCGCGTTGACGACGACGAGACCGAGTCCGGCCAGTGCGATGACGACGATAAAGAGGATCGCCACGCCCGCCACGAGTCCGGAGAGCGGGCTGATCTCCGTGCGCGCGATCTCTGCGAGCGATTTGCCTTTGCGCCTGACGCTCGCCACGAGGATCATGAAATCATGCACCGCGCCGCCGAGGCAGACGCCGATGACAAGCCACAACAGGCCGGGCAGATACCCGAACTGCGCGGCGAGCACCGGCCCGATCAGAGGCCCCGCGCCGGAGATGGCCGCGAAGTGGTGGCCGAACAAGACCCACTTATTCGTCGGGTAATAGTTGTGGCCGTCGTACATCGTCTCGGAGGGCACGGGGCGCGCATCGTCGAGCATGAGCACGCGCGCGGCGAGGAAGGCCGAGTAGTAGCGATAGGCGATTGCGATCACACACAACGCGCCGATGATGACGGGCAAAGCGTTCATGTCTGCTCCCGAGAAAAAAGTGTCTATTCGCGTGGAAGGGTCGTCGTTAGCGAACGGATGAATCGTGCGGCGGGATTATAAAACGATCAGGCCGAGACTTAGCAACGGTCGCCCGCGCATCGCCTGCCAGAAGAGCAGCGTGAAGGCCGCGAAATAGACGAGCGCGAGCGCGAACGTGTAGGCGACGGGGCGGCGGCGCACGTCGGCAGTTTTCCAACGGCTGAAGGAGTAGCCCGCGAGCGGCAAAATGTGCAGCGCGTGGAAGCCGAGGAAATGCGCGACGCGGAGGTCGCCCGCGCGCGTGCTCCAGTTGACGAAGGGAAGTCCGGGGCCGCCGTCCGGCTGTCCGACGGTGTGCGCCATCTGGCTGATCATCGCCATGCCTTCGATGCTGGCGAGGAAGAAGAGCAGCAGGCCGAGCCGTATGCCCCACAGGTAAGCGGGCGGGAGCGGCGCGGTTCTACCGAAAAAGAGCAGCAGCGTGATGACGACGAGCAGCGTGTTGAAGGCGATGAGCATGCCCATCAGGCCGAAGACGCTGGCGTCGTAAGCCGACGAGATGTTGAAGTGAGAGGGCACGCCGCGCGCCGCCTGCGAGATGACGCAGGCCATCTCGCCGAAGAACACTACGGCCGTGCCCCAACTGACGAGAGCGACCGTCCGCCGGTAGTGCGAGAGATACGGCATGAACCACGCGAGCGTGAAAGTATAAACCGCGATGGAGATGGCGAACTTCGACGGCTTGATCCAGGGATTCAGCCCCGTCACCGTGCGCCCGTCGAAGAACGCGGCGCCGATCATCACGACGAGCATCAGGACGTGCAGCCACGCGGTTACGGCCAGCACAGGGTTGCGCCGGTAAACTTCTCCCAGCAACTCACGCGCGTTCATGTCCACACTCCTCGACCGTAAATTTGCGCCCGACAATGAAGCGCAGCAGGAAGTAGAGCAACAGCCCGGCGGGGCCGAACATAAAGGTGAGCGCGAGACACGGCACGACGAGCAGGTGATGAATGCCCACGCGCTGAGAGTCGCGCACCTCCCACGCCCCGACGAAGAGATCGAAGGCGAGATAGTGTATCCAACCGGCGAGCAGGTTGTAGGGGTTGCGGAAAAGCTGGCCGACTTCTGCGAGCGACCCGAAGCCGCCCTCCGAATGGCCGAAATGCACGGCGACGATTAACACATAGACGACCGCGAGCGCGAGCGGCAACGCGCACGCCGCAATGATGCGCGCCGACCAACGCCAGCGCGGCGCGAAAATCAGGAGCAGCCAGCCGGGCAGGACGAGTGTAGTGCAGATGGAGAAAATTTTTTCAGGAGACATAAGCGTTCGTTCCGGCAGTCTAAAAACTTAGAACGTCTAAAGCGGGCGCGAGGTTTGAGAATAATTTTCGGGCGAGTGTCGGTGAAGATCACTCACCGCAGAGTCGCAGAGACTTGGCGCGGAGGAAACGCAGAGAGTTCAATGCTTTCCTCTGCGTTTCTCTGCCGGTCGGCTCTCATGTCTCTGCGGTGAATTGTCCTCGCTTGATACCCAATAAAAATTGGCTCGAACCGGGACGGCGGAGTCATTGATGCTCGTCGATGTGTATGTCGCGCGCGGCGAGGGCGGCGACGAACGGGTCGGGCGGGACGACGAGTTCCTGCGGGCGCGCGCCGCGTTCGGTCGTCTCGCCGCGCGCCATCATCTGCGCGATGATGGAGGCGGGAAACGCGGTTGTGCGCATCATCGCGGAGAGGCCGGTGCGCGCGTCGAAGCGATCAATGATGTCGTAGCGCAGGCGGCTGTCTCGCCCGCCCGCGCGCCCGCGAAAGGCGAGGCGTATGAGCACCACGTCGGGTTCGTCTGCGGGCAGGTGGCGCTGCAACATCTCGCCGAGCACGCGGCGCGGGCGCACGCGCACGCCGCCCTCCAACTCTATCTCTTCGCTCGCCGCGAGTCCGAGATCAACGAGTAGTTTGAACTGCTCGCAGTGGCCGGGGTAGCGGATGGTTTTGTAGTCGAGTTCCTGCAAGCGCCCGTGAAAAGTGTCGGGGAGAGTGGAAGTGCCGCCGGAAGTCTGGAAGGCTTCCATGCGCCCGAAGGGGGCGGGAAATTCGAGCGCCTCGATCTCGGTGAGCGATTCGACCTCGGTGATCTGCCCGCCGCGTATGACGCGCGCACGCTCGACGTATTCGTTGATCAAACCTTCGACCGAAAAGACGATCTGGTAATTGAGCGGCGGGCGGGGCTGCTGCGGCAGGCCGCCGACGCGTATGTGTATGGCTTCGAGTTCGTCGAAGCGAGCAGCACCGTGCGCCGCGAGGACAGACACCATGCCGGGCGCGAGGCCGCAATCGGGGATGATGTTGATTCCGGCCTCGCGCGCCTCGCGGTCGAGCGCGAGTTCGGAGGCGACGACCGCGTTGTTGCCGCCGAGGTCGCAGAAGTTCGTGCGCGCTTCAATCGCCGCCCGCGCCAGTTGCAGGTTATGAAAATAGGTGACGCAACTGACGACCGCATCATGGCCGCGCATCAAACGGACAACCTCACCCGCATCGTTCACGTCAATTTGCGCGGGCGAGAGTTTCGCGCTCCCGACCGTTGCCGTGACGGCGCGCGCGCGTTCGAGGTCAAGGTCTGCGACGGTCACAGCCTCGACGTCCGTAGAGTTGTGCGCGAGATCGTAGGCCGCGCCGAGTCCCATGCGTCCCGCGCCAAGTACGAGAATCTTCATAACGATTTAACGAACAGCCGCCAATTTTTACTGAGCCGCGCCCGTCTCTTTGGGGTGGCTGAGATTGCTGTGCGAGTAGCCGTAGAGAAAGTAGAGGACGAGTCCGACGACGAGCCAGAGGCCAAAGCGCGTCCAGTTGGTGATGCCGAGTTCGGTCATCAAATAGGCGCAACTCATCAAGCCCAGCACGGGAATTAGAGAGAGCCGCCGCCGGAAACAGAAATAGACCATCAGGCAAGCGAGGATGATGTAAGCGTAGAGCGGAATCTTGTGCTTGAACACCTCCCACGCGCCGAGCGAGGCATCCGCCGGGTCGGTGAAACTGAAGAAGGCGCGCACGCCGTCCGCGTTGAAGTAGAGCAGCGCCGCCCACGCAATCAGGAAGATCGCGGGCACGATGTACTGCGAGTTGATGTAGGG
>DASQDV010000596.1:0-5797 GCA_035633995.1 Pyrinomonadaceae bacterium
GGCGAGGTCGGGCGTTTTGCAGAGTTCGAGAAAGGTGGTGCGGGCGCGCACTTCACGGTATTCGCGCATGTAACGCCCGGCCTGCCGCATCAGCCAGACGGGCGTGTAGGGCACGCTCTCGCGGCGGCAGGCGCGCATGAACGGGCTAGTGCGCAGCGCGTCGGTCGTCTGTTTATCGCTCGCTTGTTCGGGGGCTTCCTGCGTCGGGCTGTGCGTCAAGGTCTTTCAGTCCACACTTTACGAAACTTGGGACGGCGGCGGGGCGTACAAAATTTCCGAGACGGCGACGCCCTCCCGGAAATCCGTCCGCTCCAACCAGAGCAGACTACAATATATAGCGCCGTAAGCGTTAGTGGCGAGACGAATTTTTATCCTGTCAATGCCCGCCGGGCGCGTCGGGTGCGCGAAATTATTTGCCACAAACGAAGCGCGGGCGGTGTTTATGAGGGTGAGAGCGTCGAAGATGAGCGACACGGCCGTAGAGGCTTTGAGAAATCCAGAAGTGGCTACCCCCGCCCACCAGCAGACTGCGGCAGACGCAAACGCTCTCGGCTTTGACGAGGCATTTATGTTGCACCATCGCGCCGTCTACAATACGTCCTACGCGCTTTTGCGCGACAGCGGACTTGCGGAAGACGTGACGCAGGAAGTTTTCCTGCGACTCTATCGCCAGTTGGACGCCGAGCCTCCGGCGGAGGAGTTTTTGCGCCCCTGGCTGCTGCGCGTGGCGATCAACTTGTCGCACAACACGATGCGCAGCCGCACGCGCTCGGTCGCACGCGAAGAGGAATTTGCGAAGCAGGCGGTCGGCGACGACGGGTTGACTGCGCCGCTCGACGCCGACTACGAACGCCGCACCGAAATTGAAGAAGCGCGCCGCGCGCTGGAGAAGATTGAAGAACCGATGCGCAGTTGTCTATTGCTCAAACAGCAGGGTTTGTCTTACCGCGAGATTGCATCCACGCTCTCGATCAACGAAACTTACGTGGGCAGCCTCGTGGCGCGCGGGCGCAAGGAATTTGCGAGGGTATATGGAAAGATCGGAGGACGCCGGTGATGGAAACCTGTCTCGATGAAGGAACGTTGCAAGCCTATCTGGACGGCGAACTATCTCCCGAAACCCTGAACGGTGTGGCGTCGCATCTCGCCGCCTGCGACGCTTGCGCCGAAGCCGCACAGGCGGCAACGGCGGAACTCGCACTCTTCTCCACAGCCTTCGCGCCCGTCATGCAGGCGAGCGTGCCGACGGCACGTTTGCGCGCGCGTCTCGACGAAGCGATTGCCGAAATGAATGCCCCGGCGCGCCGTCCGGCGACCGCCGCCGCTGTCGCGTCAACTCGCGTGCGCTCGTTCTTCGAATCGCTCGCCTCTTCGCTGAAGACCTTTACGCCGCGACAGGCGACCGCCTTCGCGAGTTTGCTTGTCGCCGTCGCGCTGGCCGTCGTCTTCTTCGCGTTGATAGGGTCGCCGGACGGTGCTGATTCGTCGAAAGAGATTGCGGGAAACATTCAAACGCCCGCGCCCGCCGCGCCGACAGACGCGCGCACGAATGACAGCCCCGCGAAAAATGATCAGGTTGCGGCGCTGCCGTCGGATGAAGAAAATTCGGATGAAGAAATTGACGCTCCCGCGCCCGCGCGCAGAAGCAGCGGCGGCAGCAACCCCCCGGCCTTCACGAAGGCCGGACTTAATGCACGCCCGCAGGAGGCCGCGCGCACGCGGGTCGAAAGCAGTGAATTAGCAGCCGCGCCCGCAAATCCCGCGCCCGCGAGCGAGCCGGTGCTGGAAGACGAAAAAACTTACCTGACCTCCATCGCCTCGCTCACTTCCGCCATCGAGGCGCAGGGAGCGGAGGGCATGACGCCGACTTTGCGCGCCGAGTATGCGCGCAATCTGGCGGTGGTCAATCAGGCGATTGTCGCGTCGCGCGTGGCGGCGCGGCGCAACCCGCAGGACACCGACGCAAAGGAATTTTTGCGCGCCGCTTACCAGAACAAGGTCGAGCTTTTGAGCGCGGTGGCCGACCAGACGCAACTCGCCAGCAGCCTTGATTAACTCACTTATTCCGCGCGGCGCACAGGCAGATACTTTCCGCCGCCAAATTATTAAAGGAACTTTTTACAGGATGAGACGGAATAGCTTTTATATGTCGGCAGTCGCAGTGTGCCTGCTGCTCGCGTCCGCTTCGGGAACCGGGGCGCTCCCGGCGCGTGAAAGTTTCGCGGACGAAGGACGCGCCCCCGGTGCGTCTCCGGCGGTGACGGCGGAACAGACAATCGCGGCAGAGGCGACCGTGACGCTGTTGACCTGCGTGGAGACGGGGCACGTCGTCGTGCGCGGCTGGGATCGCAAAGAGGTGCGCGCGCGTTCGAACGACGCCTCGCGCATCGAACTGCGCCGCGCCGACGCGACCACAGCGCCCAATCCCGCGACGCGCGTGGAGGTGCTCGTCGCGCGCGACGAGGCCGAACCGGCGCGCCCCGGGCTGTGCAGCAACTCCGGCAATCTGGAACTGGACGTGCCACGCGGCGCGACCGTCCAGATCAAGGGCAACACGGGCGACTTGAACATCGCGGGCGTCGCCAGCGTGCGCGCAAAAACTTTGAGCGGCGACATAGAGTTGCAGGGCATCACGAAATCGGTCGAGGCGTGGAGCGCAAACGGCACGATCATCATGCGAAATTCGAGCGGGCGGGCGCGCCTGGAAACCATCAGCAGCGAGATCGTCGCAAGCAATCTGGCGACGGACGGGGCGGGCGACGAGTTTGTCGCCAAGTCGGTGAGCGGCGAAATCTCGCTCGAAAAACTGGCGCACACGCAGGTCGAGGCGACCAGCACGAACAGTTCGATTGGATACGCGGGCGCGCTCGTCGAGGGCGGGCTCTACACGTTCAAGAGCCATTCGGGCAGCGTGACGCTCGCGCTGCCGGCCAATTCCGCGTTTCAACTGAACGCCAAAGTCCATCATTCCGGAGAGATCGTTACGGATTTTCCGATCCGGCAGGTGCCCGTCATGCCGAGCACAGACCCGCGCAATCCCCCGCCCGTCGGCGGCGCGCTGTTGAGCGACGGGCGGCTCACGGGCGTCACCGGCAAGGGCGACCGGCGCGCCGCCACGCTCATCCTTTCGTCTTTCAGCGGGACGCTGCACCTGCAACAGGTGCGGTAGTCTCCGCTTTTTTTTGTCGTCCGCCGCCGTTATCCGTTAAACATTCGCGCGTCGCGCGCGTTTAATAGTTATGGCCTGAGGTTTGCAGACGAGTTGTAAACGAATCCGTTTCCGGTCGAACCAGGCCAGCGGAGATTGATAATTGAACGGCTGAAACTGAAAACCGCGCGGCGAAAAAAATCTTGCCACAAAATCAACGGTGGCGGTGTTTTCTCAGTATAAGTGGTTAGATGGTTTGAAAATGCGGCGGTTTGAAACGTTTCGGTCGTTGGTCGCGTCCTACTGCATGAGACGCGATCAGGGTTTTTACGAGAACGCGACCGAGCGTTCCCGAAAGTGGGACGAAAGCTTAAGACCAGAGCGCCACGCCGCGCATGCAGAGGTTGAGGAGGTAGCGAGATGCGACGAAAATTGGGAATCTTCATTCTTGTCGGTGTCACGGTGTTAGCCGGAACGAAAGAGGCCGTGCGCCAGTACGACGGGCTGAGGTCGTCCCTGAACGACCTGACGCGCGCGAGTTTGTGGAGCGGTCTTATCGTCTACGCGCAGCCGGTTGCCGACGGCCAACTTCCTTCGCCGCAAATCTACTACCTCATGCCGCGCGATCAGCATCAGCCGGCTTCGCCCGCCGCACGGCAGGAAGCCGTGCTGGCCGACAACAGCAGCAGCAACAACGCCGCTGCAAAGCCCGAAGCGAAGAACAACCACTTTGAGGAAGCGGCGGACGCCAACCGGGACGTTTTAGCGTCGGCGGTCGTGGCGTCGCGCGAAGTTGAAGACGCCGCGAAGTCGGAGTTGGTGCTCGACAGGTTGGCGGAGCGCGCGACGGCGGAGGTCGTCGCGGCCACAGCGCCGAAGTTGGAGCGGGCGCGCGTCTATGAAGAAGTGGCGCGCAACGATTCTGCCGCGCGCCGGTTCAGACGGGATTCGGACGTGGTTGCCAGAGCGTTCGTGAAAGAATTCGACGCCGCCAAGATCAAAGCGGCGACCGACCGCTTCGTCGCCGCGCAGGAGCAGCTTGAGACCCTGAAGTTGAAGGCGTTGAGCGATGCCGAGCGTGTGCACGGGCAGGTCGAGCACGGCCAGCTCGAACTCAGGGTCTTGCGCCGCCCCGCGCGACCGGAACACATCGAGCGAGTCAAGGTGATTGGTTCCCTGAAGGACAAACTCGAAACGCCGCTGCCCGCCATTTCGAGCATCACTTGTGAGAAGACCGTTGACACGACAGGAAAAGTGCTCCCCGTCGCAACGCCTCCGCTGCCTGTGCTGGCCGCGCCCGCTGCTGCTGCTACGGCGGCGGCGAGCGTGCGCATCGTGAGCGAGCCTGCGGTGGATTCGGAGGTCGTTCCGGTCATCTCGCTGCGGGGCAACAGTTGGGCGCTCGATTGCGATACCGAGCCTGAATACAAGTAGGATGCGCTGTTGTGGTGCCCTCGCCGCCGCGAAGCAGGGCTGAACGATTGGAGTCAGCGTGAGTGAGCGGCGGCGGCGGGCGCAAGGGGGGCGACGAGTTTCACATTAGAGTCGCCGCGCAGCGCGCCCCGTAAAAAGTTTCCCGTAAAAGTCGAGCCAGCGATTGGCGGAAGCAGCGTGTTTCCGTCCGGGGGTAAGTGTGTGCCTGAAACCGGGCAGAAAACTTTGAATTGATTTACCGCTAACAGGAGAAGAAACATGATGAGACTCAGATGGATGCAAACTTTACTCTTCGCGGTCGTCGCCGTGTTGACCGCGCCGCAAGTCGGCAGCCGGCTCGCGGCGCTCGACGCGCCCGTCGCCGACAGTTTCACCGCCGCCGCGCAGGACAAAGATAAAGAGAAGGACAAACATAAAGACGGCCACGACCGCCGCGACCATCGCAATCAGGACGACAGCGAGTTCACCGAAAAGGACGAGGTGCACCAGACCTATCAACTGACGCCCGGCGCGACCGTGCGTGTCGCAGGCATCAACGGCTCGGTCGATGTCGAGACGACGGGCGGCAGCACCGCCGAAGTTCACATCGTCCGCTCGGCACGCAGCCGCGCCGACCTCGAACATCGCAAAATCATCATCGAGCACACCGCCTCGAACCTCGTCGTGCGCGGCGAGAACGAGAGCGAGCGGCGTTACGCGCGCGGCGAGCAACCGCAGGTGCGCCAGCGCGTCACCCTGCGCCTGCCGCGCCAGATTGATCTCACGGCGAGCGGCATCAACGGTCGAACGACCGTCGGCGAAGTTGACGGCCCCGTGAAAGTCAGCGGCATCAACGGCAAGGTCGAGGTGGCGCAGGCCATCGGCTATTCCGAACTGTCGGGCATCAACGGCTCGGTCATCGTCACCATCGCGCAACTCGGCGAGCGCGGCATCCGCGTGAGCGGCATCAACGGCGCGGTCGAACTGCGCTTCGCGGACGCCCTCAACGCCGACCTGCGTGTGACGGGCATCAACGGCTCGGTCAACGCCGACATGCCGAACGTCACGGTGCAGGGCACGGTCAGCCGCAACAATTTCAACGCGCGCATCGGTTCGGGCGGCGCGCCCATCAACGTCTCCGGCGTCAACGGTCGCGTGCGTCTCTCGCCGCGTAGCTGAGAAAACAGCGACAGGTGACAGGTGACGAGTGACAAGTTAAAACAGAAACCCTGTCTT
>DASQDV010000597.1:0-3302 GCA_035633995.1 Pyrinomonadaceae bacterium
TCGACGACGGCACGCGCGACGGCAAGACCATCGTAGGTCGAAGTGCCGCGCCCGAGTTCGTCGAGCAGGATGAGCGAACGCTCCTTGGGGTGATGAAGAATCTGCGCGGTCTCCACCATCTCGGTCATGAAGGTTGACTCGCCGCTCCCCAGACGATCATAGAGGCCGATGCGCGTGAAGATGCGGTCGCAGAGCCCGACGGTGGCGTGCGCGGCGGGGACGAACGAGCCTGCCTGCGCCATCAGGACGATGAGCGCCGTCTGCCTGAGGTAAGTTGATTTGCCGGACATGTTCGGCCCCGTGATCAAAACGATCTCAGGCGCGTTCTCGCCGCCGAGTTTCAAGTCGTTGGCGACGAACGACCCGTCCGTAAACATTCTCTCGTTCACCGGATGCCGACCCGCCTTGAGGCGCAGGAGCGGCGTCTCCGAAATGACCGGACGCACGTACTTGAATTCGGCGGCGACTTCGGCGAACGAAGCGACCACGTCGAGATGCGCGATTGACGAAGCGGCGGCAAGAATTTCGTCGCGGCTCTTACCGATCTCGGCGCAGACTTGCCGGAAGATATTCGTTTCGAGTTCGCCGATGCGCTCCTGCGCGTTTACGACGAGCGACTCATGCTCTTTGAGTTCGAGCGTGACGAAGCGCTCGGCTTGCGCGAGCGTCTGCTTGCGCGTATAGCTCGCGGGCACGAGATGCAGGTTCGGTCGCGTGACCTCGATGTAGTGGCCGAAGACCTTGTTGTAGCCGACGCGGAGGCTCTTGATGCCGGTGCGCGCGCGTTCGCGCTGCTCCATCTCGGCGAGATAAGTTTTGCCGTTGCGCAGCAACTCGCGCAGCTTATCGAGTTCATCCGAGAAGCCCGCGCGGATGATGCCCCGCCCCTCGCTGCGCTTGGGCAACTCGTCCGCGATGGCCTCGCGGATAATGCGCGCCGCCTCCGCGCATGTGGGCAGCGCGGTGAGGAGCGCGCCGAACCGCTTTTGATCCTGCTGTAAGACGGCGCGCACGCGCGGGATCGTCTCAAGACTCTGGCCGAGCGCGAGCGCGTCTTGAGGCGATGCCCAGCCGGAACGCGCGCGCCCCGAAAGGCGTTCGAGATCGTGTACGAATTCGAGCGCGGCGAAGAGTTCGGCTCGCGCCTTCACATGCTCGACGAACCACGCCACATGATCGTGGCGACGCATGATCTCCGTCACGTCGAGCAACGGATGACGCAACCATTGACGCAGGCGGCGACCGCCCATCGCGGTACGCGTTGCGTCGAGGGTCGAGAGCAAAGAGGGCGCGCCGCCGAAGCTGTCGAAAATCTCAAGCGAGCGAAGCGTCTGCGCGTCGAGCAACATGAAGTTGCCGGTGTGATAGCTCGTCAGGCGCGTCAACTGCCCGGCAGACGCGTCTTGAGTGTTGCGCAGATAAGCGATGATCGCCCCGGCGGCGGATGTGGCGAGCGGCGCGCGCGAAAGGCCGAAGGCGGCGAGCGAACGCGCCCCGAAGTGGTTGAGCAGCACGCCGCGCGCCGGTTGCGCCGCGAAATAATCGTCGTTGCAGCGCGTGATGAAGCCGGGCAAGTCAGCATCGGGTATGTCGAGGCTGCGTGCGACGAGAATTTCGGAGGGCGCGATGCGTTGGAGTTCCGCGAGGGCAGCCGTCGCTTCGAGTTCGGTGGCGGCAAACTCTCCGGTCGTCACGTCGGCGTAAGCGATTCCGGCGCGGCGTCCGTCGCTGCAAAAGGCTGCGAGATAGTTGTTGACTTTACTGCGAAGCAGACCGGGTTCGATGATCGTGCCGGGCGTGACGACGCGCACCACGTCGCGCTCGATCAGGCCGCGCCCCGCCGCCTCGCCTTTGACGGGCGCGGCGGTGAGTTGTTCGCAGATGGCGACGCGGTGGCCGCGCGAGATAAGCGTCGAGAGATGGCGTTCGAGGCTGTGATGCGGCACGCCCGCAAGCGGAATGCGCACGTTGCGCCCCATCGGCTTGGAGGTGAGGACGATGCCGAGTTCGCGTGCGATGAGGCGCGCGTCGTCGTCGAAGGCTTCATAGAAGTCGCCGATGCGGAAGAGGAGGATCGCGTCGGGGTGGCGGCGCTTGATGTCCAGATACTGCTTGCGTAAGGGTGTGCCGATCAGCATCGCTCGATGAATTCCGCGAGCAGGTCTTCGACGGACGTGAGAGCGCGGTGAAGCCTGTGCAGTTGTTCGAAGCTCAGAATCTTTGTGACCCGCCCGATCTCGTGGAACGCGCCCGTCTGCGCTGCGCTCATCTGGAGGTTGGCGCGGTTCGTGTCGCGCTCGCTCGCCACAATGAGAAAGGGCTGCGAGCGTTGCGCCTCGTAAGCGCGCTTGAGTTTGGCGAGCGCGGCATCAACATTGCCTTTGCGCTGCACCTCGAAGATGTGGCTGAGGCGCGGGCTCGTCTCGCTCGCGCGCCACACCACGTCGTAATACTCAAATTCCCGCTCGGCGTGATGACCGAGCACGCGCCCGATGTCGAGCAGCATCTGCTGCACGTCAGCGTGCGAAAGTTCGGCGGCGACCGGCTCGGACGCCTCGGGTTCGAGTGAAAAAGAGAAACTCGGCGCTTCGTCGGCGATGCGTTTGCGCCCCTGATTCGTGATCGTCCAGAGGCCGCGACGGCGCTCGATCTGTCGTTTGTCAGAGAGTTCGCGTCCTGCGCGCTGGACGTGTCGCTTCCACTGGCGAAGTTCGCCGTTCGTCTTGGCCTTGTGCGCCGCGTCGTCCATCTGCGGGAAGTAAGCGACGAGCCGCTCGTAGAGATAGCGCACGTCGTCCATGCCGCCTGTGGCGACGAGTTCTTGCAGGATCGGTAATTCCAGACGCGCGACGCCGGGATAAGTCATGGGCTGAACGGAGGAACGTCCGGGAGTCAAAAACAGGTGGAGAAATCAACTTGCTGACGCACACAAAAATTACAGGAGATACGGCGGACAATCAAGTTGAGAATGATAGCGATGATCATAAAGGAAGTCCCGTATGGATGATTGAAATTAAATATCAATCGTCCATACGGGACAAACTCACAGTTTTTTCGCCAGAGACTATTTACGCCGCGGCCTGGCTCGCGGCCTTCAGACCGAAACATTCCTGAATCTCGTCGGACTCAAGAGTGTCGCGCTCCATCAATCCGGCGACGAGACTTGCGATCTCTGTGCGGCGCGCTTCGACGATTTCGCAGGCACGCGCCATCTGCGCGTTGATGATGTCGCCCGTCGCGTGCTCGACGCGATCAAGGAGAGCCTGGCTGTGCGGGTCTTCCGGTTTGCCGAGATGGATCGG
>DASQDV010000598.1:0-5123 GCA_035633995.1 Pyrinomonadaceae bacterium
TGCCATGTCCAGCATCGGGAGCACGAAGAACGAGTGCGGATTCACGCCCGGGGGTGCCGCCCCGCGCACGAGCTGCGCGTCATAGGCGGTCGCGGTGCCGACGACGACGACGAGCGCCGCGAGAGCTATGCCGACCAGTCCCATCGTCATGTGAGTTCGAACGTTCTTCGTGCGGATGAGCGCGATTTGCGCCGAGAAGTAGACGACCCACAGCGACATCACTACGGCGTGCGCGTGCACCAGCATGTTGGCGACCGACGGGACATCGAAGAAGGCGCTGAAGTAGTAAGACTTGAAGTACCCGGCGAGGACGACCAGCGGGAAGAGGATCGCTGCGGCCATGAATAGCCGTCGATCCGAGGGACGCCGCAATGTGTTCGCGTTAATCGCCATAAAAGTTCACCTCCTAATCTGATACGCGAAAATCACGGCGGAAGCGGATCAGGCCGGGCGATAAAAAGTCCCGCCCGCCAAGAGCGCGACTCCATCCGCGAGACCAAGTGCTCTGATGCATTGGGCGCGCGGCGGGTGATGCCGAACCGAGGACAGCGGCCACGCATGCGCCACAAACCAAAGTCTTTTGCAGACAATTAAGATTAAAAGCCCATGAACATTATTCACCGGCCAACTTCGGCAGATAATTATTCATTCTTGTTGAAGGAGATTGCCGATGAATTGCTATCTCAACAGGCCGAGGACAACAGATTAAATGCTGCGGCGGGGCTGTATTCATTATGCTCATCCATCACCGGCATAGATGAATACTCGGATCACGCAGACGATTCGGATGGAATCAGGCTTCCGAACGGAGAAGCCATCTCTCCCAGGGACGCCGCGAGATGTGTACTGGATTATAGTCGAACCTCTAAATTCCTGAGGGGCTTATATGCGGCGATACTCGAAGCACGCAAGAGGTTCCCTGATACCACGATAGAGATTCTTTACGCAGGATGCGGGCCTTTCGCGCCCCTCGCCATTCCACTGACGACGCGATTCAGTTCTGCCGAAATAAAGTTCACGCTGCTCGACGTTCACAAACGATCTCTGGATGCGGCGCGGCGTATTTTTCAAGTTCTCGGGAAAAGCGCTTTCGTGCGTGGTTACATACAATGTGACGCCGCCTCCTATCAGAACGATGCGCCTCACGTTATACATATCGTAGTCGTGGAGGCTATGCAGGCGGCTCTGGAAAAAGAGCCGCAGGTGGCTATCACGATGAACCTCGCCCCACAGCTTTGCCCGGGAGGGATTTTCCTGCCGGAAAGAATAACTATCAATTGCTATCTCTGCGATCCAACAAAAGAGTTTCCGGCATTTGTCGCCGATGTAGATGGCGCGGAATCTTTGCCCGGCGGCAGCGGCAGGAGGGATAGAGTCAGGGTTAATCTTGGCCGTGTTCTTGAGTTGACCGCCGAAAGTTGCCATAACCTGTTAGCAGCCGGAAACGGCGATGAGCACGGCAGGACATCCCTTATCCCAACACTCATCAACGTCTCGGAGGATGTGGACGGGGAGTTCTGCTTAATGCTCTTGACCGCCATCACCGTCTTCGACTCAATCTCGCTGGATGCTTACGAATCCGGATTGACCTGCCCTAGAATTTTATATGACGTGGGCAAAATCCACCGGGGAAAGGTCATAGAGTTCGAGTACCATCTTGGCGACAGGCCGGGATTCAAATACAGGTCTTTATAAGGTTGGCGAACAGGTGCGGACAGCGAGCCGTCTAACAATGGCATGCACCCGACGACCGATGGGCCGGTCTGTCATCAGCAATCGCAGCTCTTCTTATCGAAGAGAAGGTAAAAGCGTTGCAGGAGAATTACAATGCGTTACTTGAACTCAAGCAGGAGCGCCCGACAAGTCGCTCAAGCTGAGCGCGCACGAGGATGCTTTTCATCATTGAACTGCTCGTTTATCCTGAGATACCGTTGGCGCGCGGCAGCTTAGCTGCGGCGTCAGGGCGCTACGGGTGAAATAGCAGGTAGAAAGAGCCACGCGAATGGATTACGACGAGTACGTTAACCAGGCACATCAGGCGGCGCAGTCGCTCGAAGCCGGCGAGTACGAGCAATCTCTAGCCATCTTTAACACTTTGGTCTTGAGCGACATCTCCGACATTGATAAGGCGATGATGTACCACAACATCGGGGTGGTTCTGGAGAAGATGGGCAGAGAGGAGGAGGCTCTCGCGAGCTACGCGAGGGGGATGAACTACGAGCGACCGCACAGCAGAATCCATGTTGCCGAGCAGCGGGCTGCCTATTTATACAGGTTGGGGAGGCTGGAAGAGAGTCTCAAAGCCTATGAGGATTTATCATATCGATCTTCTTTGACCGAAGAGGAAAAGCAGCGGGTGCGGTACAACATAGCATCGCTCCGAGAGCAGCTCGGATGATCACTAGAGGTTGACGAGCGCGCCCTCACAATCGGCTACGCAGCGTATTGTCATTCATCAATGAGAATTATTGTCTTCATTCTAACCGCGATAATTCAACTCGCCGCCGCCGCCGCAGGTTTCCTCCTGTTGCTGCTGGGCATGAATGGGTACAGCGGCGATCAGGCGAAGCCGAGCCTTATCCTCGATATCGTTCTCGCCGTCGGCAGCGCCTTAGGGCTCGGCGTTGTGAGCGCCTACGCCGCGAAACGTATGGTGGAGAGAAGTTCCTTTGGCCGCCTGGGGGCTTCGGCCACCGCCGTCGTGAGCTTTTCGATCATCGGCGCGTTAATTTTGGTAGTCGGCTTTTTTGCCGCCATCGCGCTTGCGGAAGTCATGCGTGGGATGAAGTAGGGAAATGGGGCGCGCGCAGGGGCTTCGGGTGTTCATCAATGACGGTGCGGCAATTCGCACCTGAACCGTTTGAATCAGGCGCGCTCATCGTCCTTCGCCCCGCCTCCACTCGCGCACGACATCCGGGATGACGCGTTTTCGACCGTCAACTTCATAATTGAGACGACGCATCGCGTCGGTCGTGATCGAGGCGGCCAGACGACCGAGCGCGGCGGCGAGCGCCGGGTCGCGTTCAAGCGCATCGCGACGCGAGAGAAAGACGGCTTCATAAGGTGGGAAGTAGCGCCGGTCGTCTTCAAGTTGAACCAGATCGAGTGCGGCGATGAGTCCATCGGTTGAGTTGCCTGCGATGAGGTCTACTTCGCGCGCGGCGAGGGCGCGATAGGTGAGCGATAAATCCATCTCACGCGGACGGGCGGCGAATTGCAGTTGGTAAGCGCGCGCGAAGCCCCTGTAGCCGTCGGCGCGCGACATGAAATCCTGACCGAAACCGGCGCGCCAGCCGGGTGCGTGCGAGGTGGCGTCCGAGATGGTGCGCAAGCTTAGCGAGCGCGCGTCTGTGCCGCGCACGAGGATAGCGAAGTCGTTGCTGAAGCCGAGAGGCGCGCTGACCTCTATGTTGAACTGTGCGGCGTAGTCGCGCTTCACCGTCTCATAGACGGCGCGCGCGTCGGAGACCGGCTGATGTTTGAGGATGGCCGTAAACGATGTCCCCGTGTACTCGGGGTAGGCGTCTATTTGCGCGCCGACGAGCGCGTCGTGACATAAGTTCCCGCCGAGTTCATAGCGGCGTTCGACCGCCGCCCCGCGTGCTTCGAGTTCCTGCGCCAGCATCTCCGCGAGGATGATGCTCTCGGTGAAATCCTTCGAGCCGACGCGGATGGGCGCGTTCGTCCGTTCGCCTGCGCCTGCCGTTGACTTTGGGTCTGCGCCCCGCCACACGACGAGCGAGCCCGCCGCGAGCAACAGCACCATTGCAGCGAATCCAATTCTCCACCAGACGCGCGCTTTTCCGTCGCCCGTTGTTCCGGCCCGTCGTTGTCTGTTCGCGCCCAGATGCGATGCGAGGAGTCCGAGCAGCCAGTCTGCAAGGAGCGCGAGCAACGCCGCCGGGAGCGCGCCGGCGAGTACGAGCGTGTTGTCGTTTTGCCTGAGGCCACGAAAGATGTAGACGCCAAGCCCGCCCGCGCCGATAGCTGCCGCAATCGTCGCCACCCCGACCGAGATGACCGTCGCGACGCGCACGCCCGCCAGTATCACGTTCAATGCCAGCGGAAGCTCCACCTGCCACAAAATTTGTCGCCCGGTCATCCCCATCGCAACCGCCGCCTCGCGTACGTTTTTGTCCACGCTTTCAATGCCTGTGACAGTGTTGCGAATAAGGGGAAGCAGCGCGTAGAGCACGAGCGCGATGATGGCCGTGCGCGCACCGATGCCGCCAAGCAAGGGGAGCGGGATG
The DNA here is from genome assembly GCA_035633995.1 of Pyrinomonadaceae bacterium. Taxonomy (GTDB): domain Bacteria; phylum Acidobacteriota; class Blastocatellia; order Pyrinomonadales; family Pyrinomonadaceae; genus JAIVJZ01. The sequence continues at coordinate 4,251 of DASQDV010000598.1, forward strand.
AGAAAACCAAAGAGCGCGAGACTCGGCACGGTTTGCAGGACGCCGGCGACGCCGAGCACGGCGCGCTTCAACGTCGCGCGGCGCGCGACGAAAATGCCCAGTGGAATGCCGATCATGATCGCGAGCACTATCGAGACGAGCACGAGAAAGAGATGCTCGCCCGTGGCCGACAACACCTCGCGCCAGTTGCCATTGATGAACTCAACGAGATTCATGAAGTACGCTCTACCGAAATTCAGCCGGCGCGCTCCGCTGCCGCCGGGCGCGACGAATGATCGTCAAGCTGTAACGTCTCAAGGTAGGCTCGCGCGAGCGGTTCCTCCGTCCGCATAAAATCTTCCGGCGTCGCGAGCAGGACGATCCGCCCTTCGCGCATGAGCGCGATGCGCGTGGCGAGCCGGAGCGCCTCGCGCACGTCGTGTGTAACGAGGATGACGGTCTTATCCAGACGCGCGCGCACTCGCGCGAACTCGTTTTGGAGCGAAGCGCGCGTCAACGGATCGAGCGCGCCGAAGGGTTCGTCCATGAGCAACAGGGGCGGGTCGGCGGCGAGCGCGCGTGCCACTCCGACGCGCTGTCTTTGCCCGCCCGACAACTCGCGCGGGAAACGCGCGCCGAAAGTTTCGGGGTCGAGGCCGACGAGCGCGAGCATCTCCTGGACTCGCTCGCGTACTCGCTCGCGCGTCCACCCTTCCAGCGTGGGGACGAGCGCGACGTTGCGCTCAACGTTGAAGTGTGGGAACAGTCCGGCCTCCTGAATCACGTAGCCCATCGAACGCCGCAAGGCGATAGCATCCCATTCGTGCGTCGGCTGCCCCTTGACCAGTACGCGCCCTGAGGTCGGCAGGAGCATCCGGTTGACGAGCCTGAGCG
>DASQDV010000599.1:0-5531 GCA_035633995.1 Pyrinomonadaceae bacterium
TTGGGCGCGCAGTTCCGAGGCTTTCACTTCGGCCATGCGGAAGCTGTGGTAGTAGTCGAGCGCGTTGATGGCGATGAGGATGAGCCAGTAGATCGAAACCTTCATCGGCAGGTTGGCGAAGAGTTGAAAGAGAAAGAGCGATGTGAGCGTCGGGAACTCTTTCGTAAGCAGGCCACCCGCGAGCCAGTAGAGCGGCAGGTAGAGGCAGAGGTGGAGCGCGGGGAAGACGAGGCTCGCCGGGAGATGTACGAGAAGACTCTTGAGCCAGCGCTGGCGGTCGAAGCGGTAGCGGCGCGCGAGCAGGGCGACGAGCGGCGTCAGGAGCGCCCACAGGTAAAACGCCATCAAGTTCCAGAAGAAGATGCCGACGAGGTCTATGCGGCGGGGGTCGCTGATGGCGAGCGTGCCGAAGAAAGAGAGACAGGCGAACGTGAGGCCGATGAGCGTCCACACACCGAGCAGGATAAAAATTGTGCGTGAACGTTTATATCGCATCGAAAATATTATCGCACAGGAAGAATTAAACGCGCTTCCTAACTTTTACACGCGGACGAGGCGCGCGCCGGGGGAGTTTCGAGACACCGTCTGCGAGTCGCACGGGTTGAACGGCGAACCCGTTCGTTTATTGCATCGTTGCCAGCGCCTTCTCACTGACGGGCGGCAAACAAAATTCGGGCAGAGGACTCGTCCTCTGCCCTGAACAGTAAAGTTTCGTTGGAGATCAGACTTTTCTCGTCGCTCCTGTTGCTTCGCCGGTACGCGCGCACGCCTGCAATTTGCACTTCCACACGTCAGGCGACGGGCTTCGGGAACGGCCCCATCTCTTCCTGCTTCGGCTCGTCGTGCGGCAAGGGAATCTGGTAGCGCTTCACTTTGGAGTTGAGCGTCGTCACTTTCAGGCCGAGCAGGCGCGAGGCGCGCACCTGATGGCCGCCCGTCAGTTCGAGGGCGCGCGTGATCAGTTCGCGCTCGAAGCGTTCCACTTCGTCGTAGAACTTGATGCCGCGAATGATGTCGGCCTCTTCCAGCGTCGAGAGCGCCTGCACCTCTTTCAACAAGTTGAGCGCGACGTTCTTGAGCATCTCGATGCGCACCGGCAGCGTGTTCTCGTTCAGCGAGAGGCGGTTGCCGGTGGTGCTGCCAGTGCGCGAGTCGCCCGCAAGGTTGATCTCGCGTCGTTCCAGCAGGGCTGAGTCTTTCATCGTTCTCTCCTCGACTTCCTCTTTAAACTCACGTCTGAGCCAGGCGCGGCGACAAGCGAATCGCCCGCGCCTGTGGGTTGGTGTGCAGTTTAACCGCACTGTGCCTGACAGCAACGGAAATGTGACAGGCCGCAAAATTCGGTGTCGAACGGTGTGTGGCGGGGGATGAAACTCCCGAATTTACCGGCGAAATTCGGGAGAAACGCGGATTTTTCACGCCCGCGCGGCGAAACTTCGCCCCGCCCGCCTGCGGCGCGCACGCTCTTTCCCTGAAAGAAGATGCGCAAATCGAAGACGGGCGTTTGCCCGCGCTCGTCACTTCCTGCTCGCATCGAGAATTTTGTCACTGTAGATTTCACCAAACAGTTTTTTACCGAGTTCCGCGTCGAGTTGTTTGAGCGTGGCGTGGAGCGCGAGCGCCGCGCGCTTGTCTTTCGTGGCGGCGTAGAGCGAACCGAGGTTGTACTGCGCCTGCGCGAAATCGGGGTTGAGTTCGAGCGCGCGGCGCAGGGTTTTGATCGCCGCGTCGTATTGCTTCGCGTTGCTCTGCACGACGCCGAGATTGTTGAGCGCGTAGGTGTTCTGCGGGTTCAGCCTGACGGCTTCGAGCAGGCACTTGAGCGCCTCTTTGCGTCGCCCCATCTGTTCGTAAGCGGAGCCGAGTTGATCGTAGGCGGCGGCGTAATCGGGCTTGAGCGCGATGGCCTTTTGCAGGTAGGTCACGGCGTCCGGCAGTTGGCCCGCGCTGAAATAGACGCGACCGAGATTGAAGTGCGCGGCGACGTTCGAGGGATTGAGCCGCGTCGCCTCTTTCAAAGCGACTATCGCTTCGGTGAGACGCCCGCTCTGCGCGTAAGCGTAGCCGAGATTGTTGTGCGCTGCCGAGAGTTGCGGCTTGAGGCTGATGGCGAGTTTGAACTGCTCTATGGCGCGCTCGTAATGCCCCGCGTCGAGGTGCCTGCAACCGGCGTTATTGATCGACTCGGCGGTCGGCGCAGCACGGCTCGCAACTTCCGAGTCTCCCGCGCGCATCGCCGGAACGGAACTCACCACAGTGGCGGCATATTCCGCCTGCGCCGAAATCGTTCCCTGAAAGACCAAGAGGAGCAGCGGGAGCAGGCAAGACTTCATCCATTTCATCTTCAACCTCCCTACCGTCAGGCCGCGCCGCCGACGACGCACGCGCCCGGCGCACTGGCGTGCAAAAAGAGAAAGACACGCATCGGCGCCCGGGTGGGCGCTCCGGCGATGCGTGTCTTAGTGCTCTGTAAACTCTCGCGGCGCGGGCGTAGGCCAAGCGAACGCCGCCGTCAATTGAAAGGATTCCTGCGCCCGCGCGCCAAGCGTTCGCCTCAGTCTCCCGTAAGGCTTAGCCCGCACGCGAGCGCAGGAATTCTGGACAGCAGTTTCAACCCGGCGGCGAAAACCTGCAACGAAAATGTGACGGAAGGCACGATGTTGAGGACGAGCGGGCGGATTCCTGTGACGAGACGCGGGCGGTGCAGTTTGCAATTCAGAGCAACTGAGTTGAGAACGGCCTGCTGCAAGCCGGCGTGTCGCTAATGTTGGTCAGCACAGCCCGCTGGCAGCAGGCCGTTCCGACCTGCACAGACTTCGCGGCGTCAGGAGGAATTTTCAAACAGTTCGAGCAACTTGTCGCGGTAGCTGCGGCTGAGGGTCAACTGCTTGCCGTCGCGCAGGATGACGACGTAGTCGCCGCTAAAGAGCGGTTGGAGTTCTTTGATGCGTTCGATGTTGACGAGCGTTGAGCGATGTATGCGCAGGAATTTGTCGGGGTCGAGTTTGGAGGCGAGGCGATTCATCGTCTCGCGCAGGAGATGTGAATCCTTGCCCGCGTGCAGGCGCAGGTAGTTGCCTTCGGCCTCGATCCAGTCGATCTCGGCGGTGCGCAGGAAGAAGACGCGCCCCGACGATTTGATCATCAAACGCTCAAGATGGCGCTGTTCGGTCTGTAGATTTTCCAGCAGCGAGAGCAGGCGCTCGTTCAGTTCGCCTTTCGCGCCGTTCGAGAGTTGCGCGCGGGCGCGTTCGACGGCTTTGCGAAAACGCTCGCGGTTGTAAGGCTTCAACAGGTAGTCGAGCGCGTTTACGTCGAACGCCTGCAAGGCGTAGCGGTCGTAGGCGGTGACGAAGACGACGGCGGGCATCTGTTCGACGCCGATTGATTCGACCACGCCGAAGCCGTCGAGTTCGGGAATCTGTATGTCGAGGAAGACGAGATCGGGCTTGAGCGTCTCGATGGCGGCGACGGCCTCGCGCCCGTCGGCACATTCGCCTATGAATTCGATGTCGCGTTCACCGACGAGAAAACGCTTGATGCGCTCGCGCGCCAGCGGTTCGTCGTCGACAATGAGCGTCCTGATGGTGTTCACCCGTGGTGGCCTCTCGGTTGTGGCTTCATGCGAAAAGGATTACCGGCGGCGCCGTCGGAAGTAAGTAAACGGCGTGCTCTGTATAACGACCTAAGATTGAGTTTGTTCCAGCCAAAAACCGTGCTTGCGGGTTAGACAACGCGCGGGTGCTTTTGGTTGCTAAACTTTCTTTGCGGTTTCGGCGGCACCGCCAACGCGCGGCGACGGAGGCGACGGCGATCCAGGCTTCTCTCAAGGCCAATACGCGCACGCGAATCCGGGAAGCGCTTCGTTGACATACGCCTTCCGCGACGTTTATGCTCGTCGCGTCATTATGGCCGGATGCGCGCCGTCCCGCGTCAGGATTCGAGCGGCGGCCTTGTAACCCGATTCGTCCGTCAACTTCGCACGCACTCTTAACAACCAACTTATAACCGACTCGCGCACATACGCCTCCGGCGCGCACGCCCCGCCGCTCGTTCCGGCCTGACCCGAAAGGAATTTTCCCCGCCTTGAAGAATCGCACACTGTTTTTACCGGCGATCATCTTCGCCGTCTTCACGGCGCTCGTCGTTTGGAGCAACGCGCCCCGTCGCGTCTCCGGCGAGAGCAAGAAGGGGCGCGGCAAAGTCGGCGCGGCGGCAGAGCGCGGCGGCAAAGCGACGCCGGGACGTAAAACAGAGATCGAGAACTACGACATACGGCGCGACGAATCAGAAGAAAGCCGCGCGGCCTTCGACGGCTACCGGCAGGCTGCGGGCGCGAAGCAAACGTTGGCCGCGCGTCGTTCGCGTGAGCGCATGCAGCAGCGGGCGCGCGAGATTTTGAGCGAACGCGGCGCGCGGGTGAAAGTTGAATTGAACGCTTTCGGAAATGCGCCGGAGATCGTCGGCGTCGCAGACGGTTGCACAGGCTGTGCGCTCGCCGCCGCTTCGGGCGCGGGCAACGAAGCGACCGCGCGCGCGTTTCTCAGCCGCAACGCCGCGCTCTACGGCCTCGATGCGCGCGCGGTCGCCGCGCTTAAGAAAGTCGCCGATTACACAAACCCTTCGGGGAATCTTTCGTGGGTGGAGTTTGAGCAGGAGTTGAACGGCATCCCCGTCTTTCAAGGCTACCTGCGCGCCGCTTTCACCGCTGTAGACGCGCGCCTCGCGCGCACCACCGGCAACCTCGCCGCCGGGTTGAACGAGGCTGCGCTTACCACAGACGCGCGCCTCTCGCCCGCCGACGCCGTGCGCGCCGCAGCCGGAACGCTCAACTACAAACTCGACCCTTCGAGTTTGCGCGCGAGCGCTGTAGAGCACGGCGGGCAAGCGACGACGCTCTCGTCCGGCGCGTTCACACGCGACATCAAAATCGAGTTGCGCTACTTCCCGCTCGAACCCGGCGTCGCCACGCTCGCCTACGCGTTGACGCTCTGGGAACGCGTCAACGCTTATCACATTCTCGTCGGCGCAGACGACGGGCGGCTGCTCTGGCGCAAGAACATCACGAGCACGCAGAGCCAGCCGGTCGCCTACTCGGTCTATGACAACGACAGTCCCGCGCCGCTCTCGCCTTCGAACGCGCTGCCGGGCACAAACACGCAGGCGCCCTACACGTCGCGCACCACCTTCAACCTCGTCAGCGAGCTTACCGCCTTCGACGATCTCGGTTGGATCACGGACGGCGCAGGCCCCACGCCGACGCCAGCCACGACGACGGGCAACAACGTGGACGCCGGACTCGACCGCGACGGCACGGACGGCATAGACCCCGCCGGTCGCCCGACGAGCGCAACGCGCTCCTTCATCTACACATACGATCCGGCGGTTGACGACCCCATCCCGCCCGCCGGTTCTCCGATGTCGGAATATCAAAAGGGCGCGGTCACAAACCTCTTCTTCTGGTCGAACCGCTATCATGACCGCCTCTACGAACTCGGCTTCACCGAAGCGGCGCGCAACTTCCAACAGGA
>DASQDV010000600.1:0-3209 GCA_035633995.1 Pyrinomonadaceae bacterium
CATCCAGTACGCAGACTTCGCACACTGGCAAAGAGAGTGGTTGGCGGGCGTGCGCCTCGACGCGCAACTCTCATACTGGCGCGAGCAATTAGCGGATAGTCCAAAGCTGCTGGAGTTGCCTACAGACCGACCGCGCCCGGCGGTGCAGACGTACCGGGGGGCAAGCGAGACGTTCCGGTTGAGCCGGGAGTTGACGGAAGGTTTGCGACAGTTGAGCCGGCGAGAAGGCGTGACGCTGTTTATGACGATGCTGGCGGCGTACCAACTCTTACTGTCACGTTACGCGGAGACGGAAGAGGTCGCGGTGGGGACGCCGATAGCGGGACGGGGACGAGCGGAGTTGGAAGGACTCATCGGCTTTTTCGTCAACACGCTCGTGCTGCGCACGGACTTGTCAGGGCAGCCGACGTTCCTCGAATTGTTGGGGCGCGTGCGCGAGGTGACGCTGGGAGCTTACGCGCACCAGGACGTGCCGTTCGAGCGATTGGTCGAGGAGTTGCAGCCCGAACGAGAGATGAGCCATGCGCCGCTGTTTCAGGTCATGTTCACCTTGCAGAATGCCCCCAGACCGTCGCTCGAACTGCCCGGCCTCACGCTGGCTCAGGTGGAGATGGACGCCGGGACGGCGATGTTCGACCTGTCCCTGTCGGTCGAGGAGACGCCGCGCGGCCTGTTCGGCGTCTTTGAATACAACACAGACCTGTTTGACGCGTCCACGATCAAGCGGCTGGCGGGACATTTACAAAATCTTTTAGCGGGCGTTGTCGTCGAGCCACACTGCCGCGTGTCGGAGTTGCCGCTGCTGACGGAAGACGAACGCCGCCTGCTGCTCTCTGCGTGGAACGAGACGAAAGAAGATTACCCGTCGGGCAAACCGCTGCACGAATTGATCGAGGCGCAGGCGGAGCGCACGCCCGATGCATGCGCGCTGTTTTTTGAAGACGAGCGGCTGACTTACAGAGAGTTGAACGCGAGGGCTAACCAACTCGCGCATTATCTCAGGTCGCACGGCGTCGCGCCCGAAACGGTCGTCGGCATCTGCATGGAACGCTCGCTCGACATGGTGACGGGGCTGCTCGGTATCATGAAGGCGGGCGGCGCGTACCTGCCTTTGGAGCCGGAGTATCCGAAAGAACGTCTGTCTTACATGCTGCGCGACGCGCGCGTCCCCGTCATCCTCACACAGCGGAAGTTTGCCGGGAATCTGCCTGAGCACACGGCGCGAGTCGTCTGCATGGAGGCGGACGGCGACCGAATCGCGAGCGAGAGCACGCACAATCCCGCGAGCGTTGCTGCGGCCTCGAATCTCATCTACATCATCTACACTTCCGGTTCGACGGGCGAACCGAAGGGCGCGATGCTCGCGCACAGTGGCGTGGCGAACTGCCTGCTCTGGATGCAGCAGCGGCACAAGCTGACGGCAGAGGATCGCGTGCTGCTCAAAGCCCCGCTCAGCTTCGACTCTTCCGTATGGGAATTGTTCTGGCCGTTGATGGTGGGGGCAGGCGTCGTCATCGCGCGGGCAGGTGAACAACGCGACAGCGCGTATCTCGCGGAGTTGATCGCAAGGCGGCGCGTGACCACCGTGCATTTCGTGCCGAGCATGTTTCAGGTCTTCCTCGAAGAGAAGAATCTGGCCGCGTGCGACTCGCTGCGGCACGTCGTCTGCGGCGGAGAGGCGCTGTCGGTCGCGAGCGTCGAGCGATTCTACCGGCGGCTCACGGGGGAGTTGCACAACTTCTACGGCCCGACGGAAACCTCCATCGGCTCGATTGATTACATCTGTTCCGAAAAAGATATTGAGCGGTGGATCGTCCCCATCGGTCGGCCAATCGCCAACACCGAGTGTTACCTGCTCGACGCGAATCTACAGCCCGTTCCCATCGGAGTGCCCGGCGAGTTGTACACGGGCGGCGTCGGCTTAGCCAGAGGCTATCTGGAGCGTCCCGCTTTAACCGCCGAGAAGTTCATCCCGCACCCGTTCGCCGCCGAGCCGGGCGCACGCCTCTACCGGACGGGCGACCGTGCGCGCTACTTGCCTGACGGCAACATAGAGTTCCTCGGACGCGCCGATCATCAGGTGAAGCTCAGGGGCTTGCGCATCGAGTTGGGCGAGATCGAGGCGGCGCTCGGCAAACACCCGGCGGTGCAGGATGCGGTCGTCGTCGTGCGCGAGGACGTGCCCGGCGATAAACGTTTGGTCGCCTACACGGTTTTCAAATCCGGCGCGTCCGCGCACGGCTCCGAACTGCGCCTGTTCCTCAAAGAGACGCTGCCGGACTTCATGCTGCCCTCGGCCTTCGTCGCGCTCGATAAAATACCTCTGACCCACAACGTGAAGATTGACCGTCGCGCCCTGCCCGCGCCCGATACCGCCGCTCGTTATGACGGGGGTGCCGCCTACGTCGCGCCGCGCACGCCGCACGAGTTGATCGTCGCGTCCACCTGGGCGCAGGTGCTCGGCGTCGAAGCGGTCAGCCTTCATGACAACTTCTTCGAACTGGGCGGGCACTCTCTGCTGGCGACGCAGGTGATGAGCAGGCTGCGCGAAAGTTTTCAACTCGAACTGCCGTTGCGCGCTCTCTTCGAGTCGCCCACCGTCGCCGAGTTGGCGCGGCGCGTGGAGCGCGCGGGAGAGGCGCACGACGGCGCAGGCGTCGCTCCCGAAATCAAGCCGGTGTCGCGCGAAGGCGATTTGCCGCTCTCGTTCGCGCAACAGCGGCTCTGGTTTCTCGACCAACTTGTGCCGGACAGCCCTTTTTATAATCTGCCGCTGGCGGTTCAACTCGTAGGACAACTCGATCACGACGCGCTCGAACAGACGCTGTCGGAGATCATGCGACGCCACGAAACGCTGCGCACGAGTTTCCCGGCAGTTGACGGCCAGCCCGTTCAGGTCGTCTCTCCCGCCCACAGGGCCAACATCCCTGTGATTGACCTGACGCCGGTGAACGAAGGCGAGCGCGAAGCGGAAGTGCGCCGCCGCGCCGCCGCCGAAACTCAAACACCATTCGATCTGAGTCGCGTGCCGCTGCTGCGGGCGACGCTGTTGCGCGTCGCAGACGACGAGCACGTGCTGCTTTTGACCATGCACCACATCATCTCGGATGCATGGTCAATGGGCATCCTCATCCGCGAAGTGGCCGCCCTCTACGCACCCTACACGCGCGGCCTGGAGTCACCGCTCGGGGACTTGCCCATCCAGTACG
>DASQDV010000601.1:0-8004 GCA_035633995.1 Pyrinomonadaceae bacterium
TCCGCGACCGTCTCTTCGAGCAGATCGTTGTGCGCGAGGTCGAGCACGTGCGTCATGCTGTCTTCGATCTCGATGACGACGGGCGCGCTCGCGGCGTGGATGTTTTCCAGCGCCTTGCGCAGGCCGTCCGGGTCTGTGTGAAAGTTGACGCGGCGGAAGTTGGCGGCTGGCAGCGCGCTCCACTCGCGCGGGAGCGCGGGGCGCGAGACCGGGTGCGCGCCGACCGCGCCGACCGCGCCGTAGGTGTAGGTGAGCAGCAACTTGTCGGCAAGCGCCGCCGCCTTCGGCGCAGTGTCAACGCCGATCATGATCCGCCCAATGACGGGATCAATGACGACCTCTTTGTTAGCCAGCGGGGGCTGGAGGCCGCTCTCCCACGCGCAGAGATTCGCGCCCCTGATCTTCCAGTCAGCCGTCTGGTTTTGCTCGTCGGGAAACTGCGCCACAGGCAAGTGCAGTTGCAGCCCGACTTCGGATAGATCGAGGTCTTTCAAATTGTTGCTGGCGGCGTCGTAGGTTTCGATGGAGACGTATTTGTGCGGCGCACCGGCGGCTGAACCCTGCGTCAGCCGTGCGGTCGGGATCGCGCCGGGCGTCTGATCGATCTGCGTGATGTCGAAGTCAGCCTGCGAAGGGTCGAGACGGTCAATCCCAGCGCCCTGACTGCGGAACAACTCGAAGCGGTGCGAGTTGAACAGGCGGACGGGCTGCCGCTGTCGCTCGGAGGCGGGAGGCACGTAGGGGCGCGCGAGCGGGTTGACGTTGAAGCGCGCGATGTGTGCGGCGAGCGGCGAGGCCGCGCCGGTCGCGACCGCGCCGCGCGAGACGGGTTTTGCGACGCGCACGCGGTAGGCCGCCAGACGCCAGAGGAAGATGGCGAGGTTCGGCAAATTGTACCGGACGTTGCCGAGAGCCGGAGGCTTGAGGTCGGCTGTGTGCGCGAAGGGATCGAAGGGCGTGTCGAGTTGCGCGAGCAGCGCAGGGTCGCGCAAGGTAACGGTTCCGCCGCGAATCGCCGTCTGCCGTTTAACGCTCGGCAGACCGTAAGGCGGCACGCCGCCCTCGTCGGGGCGTTGATGATTGAGGTGCTGATTCCAGACGAGATTCTCGCGCAGTTCGACGCAGTTGACGCCCCACTTCGTCAGGTTATAAGTCAGGAGTTCGATTGCGCCGAGCGTGCCCTTGCGGCGGCGCAGGGCAATCGTGTCCGCCACGTCGGCGCGGAGCGTCCAGGGGTCGCCCGACAGGTGGCTCGTGCCGAGCAGGTCGCCGATGTAAGGAACGACCCAGTCGTCTGCGGTTTCGATAAAGAGATCGTGATAGAGCGATTCGATGTTTTCGTGAATCGCGCCGAACGCTTCTTCGACGAGCGCGAGGTAACTTCGCAGTTGATCGGGCGGCGACTGTTCGGCGTCTTTCGTCCGGTAAATTTCCGGCAAACGTTCGTAGAGGGGCACGCGTTTCTCTGCCATCTCAACAGACCTCCTCGCTCGCGGCGGCTGAACCGTTCAATTCCAGATGCCCCTCGTAGAGACTCAGGATGTGCTCGCCGTCGCACGCTATCGTCTCGCTGGAGACGAAAGGCACGGGCGGGATGCCTACAACGTCGGCAGCGTCGCCGAGCGAATAGAGCGCCTTAACTTTGACCCAGACGACGCCCGCAACGTTTTGCACGACGCCCTCGATGGTCGTCAGGTACTCGCGCTGCCCGAAGCGCCGGTTGCGCAGGGAGAAGAGACCGGGCGGCGACGATTCTTTGCCGCCAATCTTGCCGTCGTTTGTGCCGAGCGCACGCCTGATCGCTTCTTCAATCAACTCTTTGCGGAAACTCGCGTCGTAAGAGAAATCTATGGAGACGGCGACGTGCTGGCGCTTGCCCTGCCGGAGCACGACGGGGAAGCGTTGCGGCCCCCGGCAGCGGTCATAGTCGGCGAGGACTTCGCGCACCTGTTCGATCTCCTGATCGCGCCCCGTCTCCATCAGGACGGTGAGCACGACGCTTGGAATATTTTCTTCAAGTTGCCACGCCGCGCTCGCGCGTGCGACGCCGGCGACGGCGAGCGTCTCGCTCTCGAAATCTTTGAGGCTCACGAGGCGGTCGAGGCTCTGAATCTTTCCGGGCGCGGCCTCGCGCGCGTTCTCGCCGTCTTCGGGCGCGGAGCCTCCGGAGGCAGCAGCGGGCATCCGAATCCTTTCCAGCCGGTCGAGTTTCGCGCCCGCCTGCACGGTCGTCTCCGGCTTCAAAGCGCCGTAAGCTCCTGTGCCGGTGCGGTATTTGGCGACGACGTTTTTCATGCCCGAAGGGAGGCGCGCGCCCGTGCGCCCGTCGCCGAACTGCACCCAGCTCACGTCTTCGGCGTCCTCGCGCACGATGTAAATTTCTTCGTCGTATTTCCTGCCGAAGAAGGAGGCGACTTGCCGCCAGCGCCGCCCGTTGACGTAAATCTCCAGCTCGGCCACTTCCGGCGGCGCGTCGCCCGCAGAGAGTTTGTAGGTCAGAGGCGACTTCGGCAGTTTGAAGGTTTGAAACGCCTGTCGCGCGTCGCCGTTGCCGAGCGGGGCTTCGGCTTCGGTCTTCCCCTGCGTCGCCTCGACCAGATTGCCGTAGACCGTGACGGTCGGGTTCTCGTTCGGGAAGTCCGCGAAGTTCAACGCCGGATCGGTATAGACATAGCGCAGCGCCGGAAGCAAGGGGTCGAGTTCGGGGGGCGACCAGACATCGGTGACGGTGGCGATGATCGTCTCCGCGCCCGGTTTCTCGAACATCAGGCGGCGGCCTGCGAGCGTCTGGAGTTCGGCGTCCGTGCCGTAGAAAAATTTGAGGATGCCGAAATAGTCGCCCGCGTCTTCCTGCGGCGCGGCGCGCAAGGTCAGGAGCGGGCTGGTGGTTTCGTAGAATTCGAGTTGCCGGATGTCCGTGAAGTTATAGAAGTCGGCGCCGTCGTAAGTGTCTACGGGGGCGTTCAAAGTCAGGATGCTGGTCGCGCCCGTGACGAGTCCCCAGGTGATCGACGCCGACGTGATCTTATTAACGGTGCGGACGAGGCTGAACTCTTTGGGCGGGAAATGCTCTCCGCCCTGCTTGTCCTTGTAGAGCGACGCCTGAAGGATCAGGGTTGCGCCCGTCGGCAAATCTTTCACGTCGCTGTCGAGCGGAAATTCGACGCGGCTGATGGTCGGGTCAATCGTCCGCGTGGCCGGGTAGAGTCCCCTGCGATCCTTGAAGAGTTCCCACGTCTTGTTGTCCTCTTTCACGTCGCGCAGGAAAGAGTGGAAGTATTCGGGCGCGGGCGTCGTGGTGGTGGTCGTCTTCTTTCCGTCAACGACGGAAGTGGAAACGATCTCCTTCGGCGTGCGCGTGATCTTCGGCGACCCGTTGTGGCCGAAATGTTTGAACGTGCGACCGAGTTTGTACGCGCCGAGTATGGACGTGCTGTAAGGGACGTTCAGCGTCCCCTTGAGTTTGAATATCTTCATCCCGTGCAGTTCGCGCACGGCATCGACGATGACGACGGACGAGTTCAACATGCGCGTGGGGCCGGGCGGGAGATACTGCGTCGGCGCGCCGACGAGCAGGCGGTCGCCCGCCTTCAACGCGACGGGCGAGACGCTCTGATCGGGCACGGAGATGTAGAACTCTTCTGTGGTTGCCTCGATGGAGGGCGCGAGCATCGGGCGATAGAGGTGAAAGCGGCTGAGGTGCGGGAAAGCGAGCGTACCTTCGGAGGTTTCGAAATCCGCAGGCTTTTCCAAGCCCTCGACCTGCACCTTGACCGGAAACTTCGCGGGCACGAGGACGGGCTTATCGCCCTTCACCTCGAAGGCGAACGTGGCGTTGCCGCCGAGACCGGGCGAGAGGCGATAGCCGAGCAGGCGCACGAGGTCGCTGATGCTTTCGCGCCAGCGCGCGGTGCGCAGGTAGGCTTCGTTGGCGTAGAGTTCCTGGTAGAAAGTTAAGATGTCGCCGAGGATGGCCGCGCCTTCGAGCAGGGCGATGCCGGGGTCGTCCGCGCCGCGATGCGTCCACGCTTCGAGCGTCGCGGTCTGGTTCAGATTGCGCAGCAGCGCCTCGCGGAAATCCGTATACGAGCCGATGCGATAGGAGAGGCGCGCGAGGCCGGGCGCGTTGTGCGGCCTGCGCGGAAAGCGCAGCGGCGGCGTGCAATCGTTGCGGCAATCGTCCGGCATTTTTATTGACGGCCTCCCCTGACATCAAACTCGATGAAACCCAGTTCCATGTGATCGCGATCATTCACGACCTGAATGATCTCGTTGTGCCTGAGACTGGCGACTTCGTCCGTGCCGGGCGTGGCTTCGTTCCAGCGCTTGAGCGTGACGCTGATGACGTGTTCGACGCCGGGAACGGCCAGCGCACGCCCGACGATCTGGCTGGCGTGCAACGCCTGGCCGAACGTCCAGCGGTCGGGGTGGAAGAAAGCCGGACGACCATCGGGCGTGTAGCCGTCGGAAAATTCCTGTTCGAGAAAGAAGCGCACGTCCTCCGTCCACACGTCGGCGCGGACGCAGAGCGCGACGCGTATGTCGAGCGGCACGAAACGCGGCGGGCGAATCTCAAGGTCTTCGCCGATGAGCCGGACGGCATCGAGATGGCGCGCGACTTTGAGCCTGAGTTCGTTTTCGGGAACACGCGTCCCGGCGGGGTCAATCGTCAAACGCACGGTGCGCCAACTTCCAGTCCACGCGTAGCGCGCAGAGGCGCGCGACACTTCCGGCAACTCTTCCGCGCGCCGCACATAATCTCCAAGCGTGACGGCGCGCAGTTGCCTGACGCGATAAGCTTCGGGCACGCGACGGATGATCTCCGACGCCGCCTCCGCCGCCCGCCCGTTCGTCACGTCGAACGGATTCCAGCACCTGACGACGCTGCCCTCAATCGTCAACTCTTCCACGCCGCCTTCGAGCTTGAGGATCGGGCGCGGCAGGGCGGCGGAGTTGATTAACTTGTCCGTGCCGATGTTGCCCTCTTCGCCGCGCCCGACCTGATAGACGCAGCGCACGCTCGCGCCCTCCGGCAACTCTTTGCCGTTCACGCCGTTGCCGAAGCGTATGAGGCTGCGCCCTTCCTCGTCGGTTTCCACCGTGTAGTGGTCGCCGTTTTCGTCCGACGCGTCGCTGTGGACGAGGCTCGGCACTTCGTCCCACTCGTCCTCGTCGCCGTTCGGCAACTCGACCGTGACGACGAGCGTGGAGCGCGGCGGCACGTCGCCGCCGGGCGGCGTATCGCGGTAAGCGAGCGCCGTTTCGGGCAGGCGGCAGAGCGTGCCGCGCCGCGCGGTGCGCTCGTAGTGAAACTGGTCGTCGGCGGTGAGCAGCGTTCCCGGTTCCTCGAAACGCGACGCGGCGGGGCGACCGTGATGCGCTTCGACGAGGTTGCCGTGAAAGAGCGAGACGTTCTCGACGCGCCCTTTGCCCGCGCCGCACTCGACCGTGAAGCAATAGTTGCTCCTCAGCGCATCGCGCGCCTGCCAGCGCACGCGCACGAACCACTCCGCCGTCACCGGGTCGAACATCGCCGCCGCGCCTTCGACGCCGGGCAGCAGCCTGAGCAGTTGCCGCTTCGCAAAATCGCGCCCCGCCGTGTTGCCCGTCACGGGGTTGAGGTGCTCCTGAATCAGGAGGCGCTTGATCGTCTCGCTGCGAATCAACTCCTGCACGGCTGTGGCCGACGCTTGACCCGTGAGCGGCACTCCCGCCGCATCGAAGAGGCGCAAATCGGCGGTCGTGCTTCCGGCGGCGAGCGACGGGATCGAGTCGTTCCACGTGTAGAGGCTCATCCGGTTGACGAGTTGATGGACGCGCACGCGCTCGCGCGTGAGAAAGACGACGGACGAAGCATCCTGCTTTTCGTTGCCCGCCCAGACCCTGAAGCCTTTTTCCAGAAAATATTTTTTGCTCGCCCCGGCTTCGGGCACGGACGGCGACATCAGCGCGACTTCAAGGGCAAGCCACGTCGTCGCCTGATTGCCCTGATGAATGTGATAGTCCATCAGGCGCGCGTGGCGTGCGAGCGAGACGCGCTTGCGGGCGCTGGCGAGGTATGCCTCGTTCATCACCCTGTCCTGATAGTCGCTCAGTTGGTCGGCAGCCGCGCTGAACAGTTCGAGCAACACTTGATCGAGGTCGGCTTCGCTCGTCGGCTCCCATCCCGGCACGCGCTCCATCATCGCCGCGATCATCGTATGGCGAAACGATTCGTAGTCTTTGGCGAGATAGTCTATGACGGGTTCGGCGGTGGGCGCGGGCGCGGCCTCCCAGGCGGGCGCGCAGTTCGTCGTAAAGCAGCCGGGGCGGAACTTGAAGTTCACCTCGCTGAACATCGGATCGACGAGCACCGGCTCGATGCCGCCGTAGACGCTCGCGTCAACGTGGAGTTTGTAGGTCGAATAATCGCCGATGGGTTTGACCGTCAGGCGCAGGACGGGAAGCGCGGGGTCTGGCTGGGCGACGGCCGTGACCTGCACCTGCCCGGTCGCCTGCCCCGCCTGCAAGCGATGGCCGCCGGAGAGGGGAAACCTGAGCCGCGCCGGAATCGTGTTGTCCGTGAACTTTGCAAAGTGATTACGATTGAAGAAGTGAACTTCGAGCCGCGCTTCGTCGCCCACGATCTGGACGAGCACGAGTTTGATTCCGTTCGGCACGCCGAGACATCCGAGAATGCCGAAAGTTTGCGCGCTCGTGAGCGCGCTCTGCGCGACGCTGAGGACGTACTTCGTGCCGTCGAGTTTGTAGAGCGCGGGCGTCGGGGGCGAGGCGGTGAGCAGCGCGACGCAGGCCGCCGTCATCGCGTCCACGCGCGACTTGGCGATCTCGGTCGGGACTGTAAACAATCTTCGGGCGCGCTCGTCGAGCGCTTCCTGGTTGATGATTGACACCGCGCTTTCTAGCCTCCGTCCTGTCCAGCCTCCGTCTTTTCCTGCCGCTGTTGTGTTCAGCCTCCGTTGCGTTGGAACCTGATGATGCGTGTGTCCTCGGTGCCCGCGATGCGGTATTTCAGATCAACTTCGATCTTTTCGTTCTCGACCGTCACCGTCAGGTTTTCCAGCGTCACACGATGGCCGAGCCAGCGCGTGACGGCCTGCGTGAGAATCGCTTTGCTCATCGCGCCCGTCGTCTCGTCGGCATTCTCGAAGACGAGACGGCGAACGCCGCCGCCGAGTTCCGGCACGAACAGGCGCTCGCCCGGGTTGGTCAAAAGTAACTGCATGAGTTCGTCGCGCACGTGTTCTTCGAGCGAGGCGACGCCCGCCGTCCGCCCGTCCGAACCGGCGCGAAAAGGGAAAGAGAGATGCCTGCCGTTCTCTAATGTCATTGTGCCAATGCCCTCACCTGATTGGGGTTGACGATGGCGATGCCCTGCGTCGCGCCCTCGCCGCTCACGCAGCGCCCGATGCTGGCAGCGATGAGCACCTTGACGCCGCCGACCGTGAGTTGCGACGACCCGCCAGTCCATTCGATCTTGACGCAGGGCGAATACTTCGGCCCCGGCAGCGTGAAGGGGCAGCCGACCACGACGGGCACGTCCGTTTCGAGCAGCGCGGGCACACCGCTGACGAGCAGGCGCGTGTTTGAAGTGATCAAAATGGCCTGCCCGCCGTGCATGCATTGAATCGAACTGGCGATGGTCAGAACGTGTCCCGGCATTTCTTTCAGTCACCTTTACCGCGCCTGCTTAAGTCACCTTGACCGCGCCGTTGTTGACATCAACTCCGGCCAGAGAGAGTTTGATCTTGCCCGTGCCGCTTTCCAGTATGATCTCGTTGGCGTTGACGGTGATGACGGATTGATTGACCTTGACGGTGATCTCGTCGCGGGTCAGCTTCGTCTCCGAGTCGCCGATGGTGAGCGTGATGTCGTCGTTCTTCATCACGATCTCGCCGTTGGCGGAGTGGAGCAGGCGTATCTCCGCTTTGAGATCGTCGAGTATGACTTTGTGGCCGAGCGTGGTGACGAGCACGCGCGTCTGTGTGCCGCCCGGATCGGGCA
>DASQDV010000602.1:0-1552 GCA_035633995.1 Pyrinomonadaceae bacterium
AGGGAGCGTGTTGCGTTGTTTATTTGGCGGGCGGTTTATTTTTGGTCTGTATCGGGGACAATGTAGGCGAGGTTGGCGAGGACGCTGCGGAGACGAACCTGGCCGAGCAGGGTTTCGAGGTAGCAGGCGAGACCTTCGAGCGCGGGGCCGATCTCCAAAACTCTGCGCGCCGCCGCCACCTTTTTAACGAAGCGTTCATACTCTTCCCAATCCTTGTACATCAGGAAGCACATGCTCCCGTCGCGAAAACGCTTGAGGTGCGCCAGGAGCAGCGCGACGGAAAACTGATCGCACTCCCTGTCGGCGCGGCGCGCGAGTTGGACGAGATTCCAGAGGTCGCGGTAGAGGATGAGCGCCTCTTCGCGGCGCGCGTGAAAGTCGTTGAAGAGTTCTTCGCCGTCGAGCGCGGGGTCGAAGACCTGCGTGAGCGCGATGATGGACTGCTGAAAGCAATTGCGCAGCATCCCGTGCGCGCGTTCGAGCTTGGCGCGCAGAGGGGGCGACTGCGGGTCGTTGATGCCGACGAGTTCGAAGCCGTAGACGCGCCCGATCTCGTGGCCGATGGCGTAGCTGATGCCGTCGAGCGTGGAGAGCAGTTCTTCGTTCGCGCCTTCGAGGTGCAGCATGTCGGCGTCGATGTGTTCGATGAGCGCGAGCGATTCTTTGTGGACGTTGTTGAAGACGGAGAAGGTCGAGGCGAGCAGTTTGTCTTGCTGCACCTTCTTTTCGATGAGGCGCAGGTAGTCGAGCATGCGCGCGAGGTCGGTGAAGAGGCGGCGCATCGTCTCGCTGAGCGAGGCGGGCGTGAGGCTTTCGACGAGCGCGGCGAGCGGCGGCGAAAGAGCGTTCTCAATCGCCGGATGGAGCGTCGTCTCAAGGCAGATTTCTTCTTCGGCGGCGGGGAGGAAGGCGAGAGACTGCGCCGGAGTCGGCTCGTTGGCGGGCTGGTCTAAAATCGCGCTGCTCATAGTGGATGTATCCTGCCTTGCTTGAAAGTGGCTGAAAGCGGAATGTTGAAATGAAATGCCTCGGGTCGAACTTCCCAGGCGACGGGGCGCGTGCGAATAGGCTCCGCACAGGCTGACACGCCAAACTGTGCTGTCAAACTTTGTGCCAGAAGCCGCGCGCCCCGCCGACCTGTGGAACGGGCTGATTTGCGGGCGTTTTCCGCATCTAAACAGCCGAAGCTGACGACCGCGCGCGTGCAGACTGACACTTTGACAGGTCAAGCTGTCAGTCTGCGACAATCTGACAGACGCGGCGCGCCCGCCGGTCGTCATTTTCGGTTCAAACGATCATTGGCTATAGTGAACGCAACTAGCGAGGGAAAGGCAGGGACGATGATTAACGTGCGTAAGGCCGCAGAGCGCGGCCACTTCAATTTCGGATGGCTCAACACATACCACACATTCTCTTTCGGCGAGTATTACGATCCGCGCAACATGGGCTTTCGCTCGCTGCGCGTCATCAACGAGGACTATGTCCGCGCCGGTCATGGTTTCCCGACGCACCCGCACCGCGACATGGAGATCATCACCTACGTGCTCAAGGG
>DASQDV010000603.1:0-1550 GCA_035633995.1 Pyrinomonadaceae bacterium
GCGCGCGAGAAATCTTCGACGTGCAGGATGTCGCGCACGGGCGCGCCGCCCGCCGGAAGACGCAGAGGCCAGCCGCGTTTGACCGCTTCGACGTAGTGGGTGACGAAGTTCGACTCGTTGCCTTCGGAGGGGCGCGCGTAAACCGCCGAGAGGCGGAAGATGCAGGCGCGCAGGTTCCGCGCCGCCGCATAGTATTCGACGTAGCGTTCGCCGATCAGTTTCGACCATTCGAGCGGCGACTGGCCGCAGTAATCCGTCGAGCAACTCTCGGGGACTTCCGTGTAACTGTCCGCGTGCGCGCCGTACACGTCTGTGGTTGAGGCGTAGATGAATGTCGCGCCCTCGCGCATCTGTGCGAGCAGGTTGGCCGTGCCTTCGGCGTTCGTGCGGAAACAATCGGCGGCGGCTTCGGGGCTTTTATCGAGGTGTGCGGCGAGGTGTATGACGGCGTCGTAGTCTGCGACGCGCGAGGCGTCGTAGGGGTCGAGGATGTCGAGGCCGACGCGGCGCGAGAAATCATCCGCCTCGAAGAAACGGCGGACGTGGATGCCGAGATAGCCGCTGCCGCCCGTGACGAGAACTTTCATAAGTTTCAGGTTCCAGGTTTCAGGTTTCAAGTTCAGGAACAAAGAATTTTTCAGTCCTGAAACCTGGAACTTGAAACCTGAAACTAACTGTTCCTTTGCGCCTGAGTTTTCAGTTGGGCGAGTGCTTCCGAGCGACCGATGGCGATCAGCATGTCGCCCGCTTCGATGTGCGTGTCGCCCGACGGGTTGAAGACCATTTCGCTGTTGCTCGCGCGCCTGACGGCCACGATCACGACATCGAGTTCCGAGCGGATGTTGGTGAACTTCAATTTGTGGCCGACATAAGACGACGAGGTCGAGACGACGACCTCTTCAAAGTCGAGGTCGAGGTCTTCCGCCGCAATCGAGTCGATGAAGTCGGAGACGGCGGGCTTGGTCAACGCCTGCAACATGCGCTGGCCGCCGATGATGACGGGCGCGATGACGCGGTTCGCCCCGGCGCGGATCAACTTCGGCTCGGCCTGTTCCTCCACCGCGCGTGCGACGATGTGCAGATTGTTGTTCAGGCCGCGCGCCGTCAGTACGACATAGACGTTGTCGGCATCGTCGGGCAGGCAGGCGGCGAGCGCGCGTGCGTGTTCGACGCCCGCGTCGCGCAGAGTTTCTTCGAGCGTTGCGTCGCGCACGAGCACGAGTATGTCTTCTTCGATCAGGTTGGCGACCTGTTGCTGTTCGCGTTCGATGACGATGAAGGGTTCTTCGAGGCGTTGCAGTTCGCGGATGATGCGCGAGCCGACGCGACCCGCGCCGCAGATGATGAAATGGTTTCTCAGTTTGCTGATCTCCCTTGTGCGTCGCCGCTGGCCGTAGGCCGCAACAATCTCGGATTGGACGAGCGCCTGTATCGCCGTCGAGAGCAGGAAGCCGACGGTGGCGACGCTGACGAGCATGACGACGATGGCGAAGGCGCGCCCCGTGCGCGATACCGGATGCACGTCGCCGTAGCCGACGGTCGCCATGGTC
>DASQDV010000604.1:0-2810 GCA_035633995.1 Pyrinomonadaceae bacterium
CGATGAGTTTGAAAATTTTGTTAGCCCTGATTGACAACACCGACCCCGGCGCGGCGGGTTGGCTTGTGCTCGCCGTCTGGTTTATTTTCTTCGTTCTCGTCCTCAACACGATCATCTTCATCCTGCGCCGACTGTTTCGACGCTGGCGCGGCAGCAGCAGCGGGAGCAAGGCCGGAGTGCGGCACGGAGACGAACAGGCATGAGCGGTGCGACGGGAGAGGCGGCGAAGGTCGGCGCGCAAGCGCCCGATTTCATCTTGCAGGACGGCGAGGGCGCAGACTGGCAGTTGTCTGCGCAGCGCGGGCGCGTCATCGTGCTCCTGTTTTATCCGGGCGACGAGACGCCCGTGTGCACGAAGCAACTCTGCTCGGTGCGCGACAACTGGGAAGCCTACGCCGCGACGGGCGCGGAGGTCGTCGGCATCTCGACCGACACGGTGGAATCGCACCGGAAATTTTCGGAGCATCACAGCCTCCCCCTGCGCCTTCTGGCCGACACCGACGGGCGTGTGCACAGGGCTTACGACGCGAGTTCGTGGTTTCCGGGGCGCGCGGCGCGTGCGGTCGTCGTCGTTGACGCCGAAGGCATCATTCGTTATCGCAAGGTGGAAGCCGTCTCGCTCTTTCGCCCGCGCGACGTCGAAATCATCGAGGCGATTCGCGCCGCGCAAAAGTCGTAGAAGCGCGGCGTCGTGTTTCAAATTTATAATTCGCTCTCTAGGCTTAAGGAGATTTTTCATCATGGCTGACAACATCAAATGCGCGCACTGCGGCGAGCGGCGTCCGGCGCTCGGCTACGCGCCGTTTCCGAACGAGATCGGGCAACGGGTCGGGGCGGAAATCTGCCAACCCTGCTGGCAGGACTGGCTCAAGAAACAGAGCCAGATCATCAACCACTACGGACTCGATCTCTCTAACCCCGACGCGCAAAATTTCCTCTTCGACAACATGAAGGGCTACCTCTTCAACGAGTCGCTGCCCACCGCGCAGATCGACACGTCGAAAGAAGGCACGGTCAAATGGTAATGATGAAGTAGGAACGATGGATGGAAGATAGGATACAGAATTCAGAAGACAGGAGACAGAATTAACCATCTCTTAGCTTTCCTTCTGCCTCCTGCATTCTGAATTCTGTATTCTCTGCATTCATCGTTCCGCGTCCCTCCTTCATCGTTTCTCCTCCTTGCGTCTTTCGCGGCGCAGTGGTAAATATGCCTTCGCTAAAAAACTAATTCCCCTGATCGTCCAGAGCATGAAAGTTGCCCCGTCGGCGTCCGCGCGTGTCCTTCCGACCGTCGCGAGATTGCGCGCCCGGCCACTCTCTTCCCGAAAAAGCTGTTGACGGTCGGGTTATCAAGTAAGCAGGAGAAACTTTTTCACAGGAGCAGATACGAATTATGAAGAAACTTGCAACGCTCATGGCGCTCGTCGCGCTCGCCGCCGCCGGGTGCTCTACGACCGACAATGCCAACACCGGTAACGGCAACACCGCCCGCGTCGTCAACAACAACGCCAACACGGCAAACGCCAACAACGCCAACGCGACGGCCAACTCGAACCGCCGCACCTATAACGCGAACATCAGCGAAGCCGACTATGAAAGAGAGAAGGCTCGCTACGGCACGGAGGCCAAAGAGGCGGGCGAGACCATCGGTTCGGGGTTGAAAGACGGCTACCTCTGGGTGAAGACCAAAGGCTCGCTCACGGCGGTTGACGACCTGCGCGACTCGACCATCAACGTTGACGTGGACAATGGCGTCATCACGCTCAGAGGCGACGTCGCCAACGCGGCGCAAAAAGCGGCGGCGATGAAAGCGGCCAACGACATCGAAGGCAAGAAGAGCGTCGTCGATAAGTTGCAGATCAGGGCTGACGGCGCGGGTGCGGGCAACGCCAACAATGCCAACAACACCAAGGCAGGCTCAGGCTCGCACGGCAACGCCAACCACTAAAGTTGTGCGCCGCATCCGTCCCGAACGAGGCGGAAGCGTTTGAAAGAGGGCGGCGCGTGCGAATCACAAACGCACGCGCCGCCCTGTGTTTGGCCGGACAAACATCTCCGGTTCATTGAAATTTGTTTTCGGCAGCGCGCCGTCGGCGCGAAACTTTCGTGCGCGCGCTTCCGTAACAGGACGAGCCTCCGGCAGCCAATCACAGCGTTTTCTCGTGCCCCGGCTTCTCGCCGTGTGCGCCGGAAGGCTTGCCGGTCGGGTCAAAAACCCCTCTTTCTTCGTCTTTAAAAATTTGCGCGCCCGCGCGAGCCCCGCAGGCTGCCCGTCGAGTGGAGGCAAGCGTCGTGCGCCCGTCTCTCGTCACAGCGAAGGCAGAATATGATCATGCGAACTCAACCTGCACGTCGGCGCGCAGCACGCGCGGCCTATCTTCTTTCTCTCGCGCTCGTCGCAGCCGCACTCCTTGTCGCGTCCGTCGCGCCGCGCGCCGCACGCGCGCAGCGCAGCGCGATTGACACCTACGCGATCACGAACGCGCGCATCGTCACGGTTTCCGGCGCGGAAATACCGCGCGGCACAATCGTCATACGCAACGGCCTCATCGCCGCCGTCGGCGCGAACGTCGCCGCGCCCGCCGACGCGCGCGTTATAGACGGCACGGGGCTGACCGTCTATCCCGGGTTGATCGACGCCAATACGAATCTCGGCATGCCCGCGTCGCAACAGCGACCGGGGGGCGGCGGCGGCGCGGCGGCAGCGTTTCTCGCCGCACAGCAGACGGCGACGCCCGCCGTCTCTTCGCCCAACTCTTCGCAGCCCGTCGGCCTGCAACCGGAAATTCTCGCCTCCGACGTGGTGC
>DASQDV010000605.1:0-7922 GCA_035633995.1 Pyrinomonadaceae bacterium
ATTTACGATTTACTGTCTTATCTTGTCACTCGTCACTTGTCACTGGATTTCTATTATGAACGAACAAGCATTCGGGGTGCTCGAATACGAGGGGTTGCGCGCGCTGGTGAGGCGCGGAGCGCAGACGCCCGCAGGTCGCGCGCGCGCGGACAAACTCGCGCCGCTCGATGATCCGGAAGACGTGCGGCGCTCGCTCGTCGCAGTGGCCGAGTGCGTCGAACTGCGCAGGCGGAGCGGCGCATGGTCGTTCTCGGAACTCGCCGACCCGTCCGAATCAATCGCGCGCCTGCGTATCGAAGGCGCGACGCTCGAACCCCTGCCGCTTCTGGAACTCGCGCGCCTCTGCGATCAGGTCGGCGAGGCGCGTGCGCGTATTCAGGCCGAGCGCGCGGACGTGCCCGTCTTGTGGGAACTCGTCGCAGACCTCCCGCGCGAGTTGTACAGCCTCGCCGCGCGCGTGACGGCGAAGATTTTGCCGAGCGGCGAACTGGACGACCGCGCCAGCCCCGAACTCGCGCGCATACGCCACGACATCAACCGCCTCCGCTCCTCCATCACGCGCTCTCTGGAGAACCTGATGCGCCGCTCGGACGAGGCGATTCAAGACCAACTCGTCACCGTGCGCAACGACCGTTTCGTCATCCCCGTGCGCGCGGATCATCG
Organism: Pyrinomonadaceae bacterium; assembly: GCA_035633995.1. GTDB lineage: Bacteria > Acidobacteriota > Blastocatellia > Pyrinomonadales > Pyrinomonadaceae > JAIVJZ01. The sequence continues at coordinate 664 of DASQDV010000605.1, forward strand.
CGGGCGCGTCTCGGGCGTCGCGCACGGCTTCTCGTCTTCCGGCGCAACCGTCTTCGTCGAACCGCTGGAGACGATTGACGGCAACAACGAACTGCAAAATTTGCGCGAGACGGAGGAACGCGAAATCACGCGCATCCTCTCCGCGCTCACGGACGAGATGCGCCGCGAACTGCCCGCCATCGAACGCGCGGCCGAGGCGGTCGCCGAACTCGACTTCATCGGCGCGAAGGCGGCGATGGCCGTGCGCTTCAACTGCGTGCAGCCCTTCGTCGGCGACGCGGCGGCACTGGAACTCGACGCCGCACGCCACCCGCTGCTGGAAGAAAATCTGCGTGCGACGAATGGCGAGGTCGTGCCCGTTTCGTTTCGGCTCGATGCGTCGCATCCCGTGATGGTCATTTCAGGCGCGAACGCGGGCGGCAAAACCGTCGTCCTGAAAACCGCAGGACTCCTTGCGCTCATGGCGCTCTCCGGCCTCCACGTTCCGGCGCGCGCGGCGAGTTTTCCCTTCTACCGTTCCGTGCTCGCCGACATCGGCGACAGCCAATCGCTCGCCGCCAACCTTTCGACCTTCACCGCGCACGTCGCCAACATCAGCCGCATGCTTGAACTCTGCCGCGCGCCCGCGCTCGTCCTCCTCGACGAAGTCGGCACGGGCACAGACCCCGAAGAAGGCTCCGCGCTCGGCGTCGCCGTCGTGGATCATTTCCGGCGCGCGTGCGGCGCGCACGTCGTCGCCACTACGCACTACAGCGGCTTGAAGCAGTATGCGGCGAACGAATCGGGAGTGATTAACGCGAGCGTCGAGTTTGACGAGCGGACTTTGCAGCCGACTTATCGCCTGCTCGTCGGCCTCGCCGGTTCGTCTTCGGGGATAGAGATCGCGGGGCGGTTCGGTTTCCCGCGCGCCATCGTCGAGGCCGCGTCCGCGCGCGTCAACGAATCGTCGCGCGAGGCGACGGCGTATTAGCGTCGCATCAAGCGCGAGTCGGAGGAGGCCGAAGCCCTGCGCCGCGCGCTCGAAGAGGAACGCACGGCGGTCGCCGAAAAATATTCCACGCTCGACCGCGATGCCGAGCGCCGCGAGCGCGAACGTCAAACAACTTTCGAGCGCGAGATGCGCGAGCGTCTCACGGAATTTGAAGAACGCTCGCGCGAACTCTTCTCCAAGATCGAAGACCGCTCCGAGCGCATCCGCGTCGAACGCGAAGCGGCAACTCGCGCCGCCGAACTGCGCCGCGAAGCACTACGCGCCGCCGCTGCAACGACGACGGGCGCGCGCCACACCGCGAAGTCAACGGGCACCGAACAGGCCGGCGGCGTGCGCGTCGTCAGGCAAGCGCGGGCCGAAATCGAGTCGCCGCGCGTGAAGTCGGGCGGCGAAGTGTTTCAGCCCGCCGCCGTCGAACGCGAGATCGTCAAAGGCGATACGGTGCGCCTGCGCACGCTCGGCAAAACGGGCGTCGTCGAAAGAATCGCGGGCGCGGACGCCGAAATCCGCATCGGCCACGTGCGCCTGCGCGAGCGTCTCACGAACCTCGAATTGATGGAGCGCGCGCCGCAGGGCACACAGGAACCGGCGCGCGGCGGCGCTTCGCAACTCGAACAGATGGCCGCCGCCTCCGCGCGCACCGCCGACGTGCGCCTCAGCCGCTCGAAGGAAGAACCGGCGGCGGAACTCAACCTCATCGGGCGCACCACCGACGAGGCGACCGACGCCGCCGACAAGTTTCTCGACGAAGCCTACCTGAACGGCCTCGCGCGCGTGCGCATCATTCACGGGCACGGCACGGGCGCGCTCCGCCGCGCCATCGCAGACTTCCTGCGCACACACGCGCACGTCGAAACATTCGCGCCCGCCCCACCCGATCAAGGCGGCGCGGGCGCAACCGTCGTCGAGTTAAAGCAGTAAACTTTGTTCGTGCTTCTTCGGCTCAGCTAGAATCACAGCATGCGCTTCCCGCAAACATTCATTGACGATCTGAGACGGCAGGCGGACATCGTGCGCGCGGTTCCCTGGTGCGCTAGAATCACCTGACAGGAGGTGGCTATGACAAAGCAACAATTCCTTGAAGAGATCAAACAGTTATCCGTCGCGGAACGCATCACATTGATCGAGGCGATTACGCGCACCCTACGTGAAGACCTGGAGACGCGCGAGGAGGCTGCTTCCCCTGCGCAAACGGAGTCTCAACACACCGAAGTTCAAGAGACGGGTCAAGACAAACTCTCGCTCTCGCAACGCCTGCGCGGAGTTCTCAAGTTTGACGGCGAACCGCCCACGGATGAAAAACTAAAGGAGATGTACACCGAATATCTGGCGGAGAAGTATTCCTGATGCGCGTCTTGTTTGACACTGATGTGGTGCTCGATGTTATTGCGGAGCGTGTTCCTTTCGTAGCGGCGGCGTCCGAATTATTAGACCTCAGTGAGAGAGGTCTATTTGAAGCCTATATTTCCGGCATCACGCCAATCAACATCTTCTACATTGCCCGCAAAGCTAAAAGCAGCGCCGAGCTAAGGCAAGCTATTGAACACCTGTTGCGTGCGGTGCGCGTGTGTCCGGTCGATCATGCGGCTCTTGTTAGCGCCCTGACTTCACCTATTGCCGACTACGAGGATGCGGTGCAACACGCGGGCGCGGCAGCTATCGGTCTCGACGCGATTGTCACACGCAATCTGGACGACTATAAAAACGCCACGTTACCCGTTTATTCCCCGACGGATTTTCTGAATCACCTAAAAGCAGCAGAGCAGCCTTAAAGCCGTGCGCTTCCCGCAAACATTCATTGACGATTTGAGACGGCAGGCGGATATCGTGCGCGTGGTGCAGGATTATGTGTCTTTGAAGAAGAAGGGCGCGAACTGGATGGCATGTTGCCCGTTTCATCAGGAGAAGACGCCTTCGTTTTCGGTCAACCCGTCGAAGGACATCTTCTACTGTTTCGGCTGCCAGAAGGGCGGGAGCGTCTTCAATTTCGTGATGGAGATCGAGCGCGTGTCGTTTCCCGAAGCGATCAAGATCGTGGCGGACAAGGTGAACATGCCGCTGCCCGTGATGCAGGACGACCAGAAATACGAAGCGCGGCGCAAGGAAGCGGACGAGGTTGTCGAACTCAACTCGTGGGCGCTCGAATGGTGGGAGGGGCAACTTGCGGAAGGCAACGCGGAGGCGAAAGCGGCGCGCGACTATGTCGAAGCGCGCGGCATCACCGAAGAGACGCGCCGGACTTTCCGGCTCGGCTACGCGCCCGACAGTTGGGACGGTTTGAGTTCGCACCTGAAACGCAAAGGGGCAACCGGAGCGCAGATCGAGCGGAGCGGTCTGGTCGTCAAAAAAGATGCGGGCGGATTTTATGATCGCTTTCGCGGGCGCGTGATCTTCCCCGTCTTGGATGCACAGGGGCGGGCGGTCGCGTTCGGCGGGCGCGTGATGGGGGTGGGCGAGCCGAAGTATCTCAACTCGCCCGAGACGGCGGCCTACACGAAGGGGCGGCATCTCTACGGTTTGCACCAGACGCGCGACGAGATCAGGCGCAAGAAGTTTGCCATTCTGGTCGAAGGTTATCTCGATCTGATCATCCCTTACCAGTTCGGCGTGCGCAACGCGGTGGCGAGTCTGGGGACGGCCTTGACGCCGGAGCAGGCGAAGTTGTTGGGGCGGTTTGCGCGTCGCGTGGTCGTCAATTATGATGGTGACAGGGCTGGCGTCTCGGCTGCCAAGCGCGCTATCGAAACTCTCCTCGCCGAAGATTTCGACATCAAGGTGTTGGTGCTGCCCGAGGGCGCAGACCCCGATGAGTTCATCAAGACGGCGGGCGTCGAGGCGTACAACGAGCGGCGCGGCGCGGCGCTCCCCCACATACAATTCGTGCTCGATCAAGCGATGCGGGATCGCAACCTTCGCCGCCCGGCTGATAAGGCCGAGGCCGTCGAAGAAGTGCTCCCGTTCATTCGCGCTGTGCGCAACAAAATTCAGAAGCGCGAATATTTTGACATGACGATGGACGCGCTCCGCGTGGAAGAACCCGCGCTCCGCCGCGAACTCTGGCAAACGATTGCCAGGCCGAACGCGGCGGCGCAAGGCGGTGCGGCGGGCGCGTCCGCCGTGCAGGAGAAGGTTGCCGGTGCCGGGAGCGCGCCGCTCACGGTAGCCGAACAACGGCTGCTCGAACTGCTCGTCCACGACGCAGAGTTGCGCCGCCTGCTGCTGCCGCGAATCGAACCGGACGACTACGAAGACTTGCCGAGCGCGGGCGTCTTCGGCGCGCTCAAGGAGTTGGAAGCGGCGGGCGCGGAAGTTGACTTCACGACGCTCGGCGCGCGCACGGAAGGTGACGCGGTCGCCGCCGACCTCGTGCCGCTCCTCCTGATGAGCGAACCGGCGCGCGACGAAGGCGAGGCGACCGACGACGTGCAGGCCGAAGCCGAAAGCTGCCTGTTAACGCTCCGCCTGATGCGCGTGGAGCGGCGGCTGAAAGACCTCGCACTTGAGATCACGGCCGCCGAGCGCGCGGGCGACACGGAGCGGCGCGACCGGCTCGTGATGGAGAACTTAAACTGGACGAGACGCCGGAGCGCGCTGCTCCCTCGCTGAACTCAAAGCGGCGCGAAGAGAATCATGGTGAGCATGGAAGAGAAAGATCAGGACGACGTGGTGCAACGCCTGTTGGAGCTTGGCGGCGACAAGAAATACTTGACGTTCGACGACCTCAACCGCGAGTTGCCCGACAACGTCGTCTCGCCCGACGACATCGAGGACGTGCTGCAAAAGTTGGACGGCGCGAACATCATCGTCGCCGATTCCGACGAGCGCCTCATCGAACAGGCCGCCCAGTCCTCCTCCGCCGTCGCCGCGCCCGAAGACGAAGAGGCGCTCGACGATGACGAAGTCAATCTCGATCTCTCCGCCGGGATGCTCGACAAGACGAACGATCCCGTGCGCCTGTACCTGCGCGAGATGGGCGTCGTCCCGCTCCTGACGCGCGAGGGCGAAGTCTCAATCGCCAAGCGCATCGAGCGCGGCCAGACGAAGACGCGCAAAGCCATCTCGCGCTCGCCCATCGCGGTCTGCGAACTCCTGCGCATCGGCGAAGACCTGGAAACGATGAAGGTCAGCATACGCGATGTCGTCACCTTCTCCGAACAGGCCGAACTGACGGGCGTGGAGGACAAGGCCGAAGAGTATTACCAGTGGACGACCGAAGGCATCAACAACATCCGCAAGCACTACAAGGCGGGACTCAAAGAATGGGAGCGGCTGCGCGCCGAGCAGAAACTCGCGCGCGGCAAGATGTCGAAGAAGTTGTTGCGCCTGCGCCGCAAAGTCGCGCGCTCGCGTCTTGAGATCGCGCAGGAGATCGGCGGGTTGAATTTGACGGAGCGCGCGCGCCAGCGCCTGATCGGGGCGATCCGCGCCGTCGCCAAAGAGGTGCGCAACGCCGAGCGCGACATCGAGAAATACACCGAGCGGCTAGGCCGTCGGCGACTCAAGCCGGAAGACGAACGCGACTACAAGCGGCACATCGCGACGGCACGACGCAAACTCCAACAGGTCGAAGCCGACACGCTCATCACGCCGGTCGAAATTCGCCGTTCGCTCCAATCAATCGTCGTCGGCGAATACGAGACGGCGCAGGCCAAGCGCGAATTGATCGAAGCGAATTTGCGTCTCGTCGTCTCGATAGCGAAGAAGTACACGAATCGCGGCCTCCAGTTCCTCGACCTCATTCAAGAGGGCAACATCGGTTTGATGAAGGCGGTGGACAAATTCGAGTGGCGGCGCGGCTACAAGTTTTCGACCTACGCGACGTGGTGGATTCGCCAGGCCATTACGCGCGCCATTGCCGATCAGGCGCGCACCATCCGCATCCCCGTCCACATGATCGAGACGATCAACAAGCTCATCCGCACTTCGCGCGCGCTCGTGCAGGAACTCGGGCGCGAGCCGACGAGCGAAGAGATCGCGCGCAAGATGGACATTCCCGTCTCGAAGGTGCGCAAGGTGTTGAAGATCGCACAGGAGCCGATCTCTCTGGAGACGCCCATCGGCGAAGAGGAAGATTCGCACCTCGGCGACTTTATCGAGGACAGGTCGATTTTGAACCCGGCGGACGCGGTGGTCGCGGCGAACCTGCGTGCCATCACGGATGAAGTGCTGGCGACGCTCACGCCGCGCGAGGAGAAAGTCATCAAAATGCGCTTCGGGCTGGGGACGACGGGGTCGGAGCACACGCTCGAAGAGGTCGGGCAGCACTTTGCCGTCACGCGCGAACGCATACGCCAGATCGAGGCGAAGGCGCTTCGCAAGTTGCGTCATCCGTCGCGTTCGCGCAAACTGAAAGCGTTCCTCGAAGGGACGAGACCGTAATTTGTCAGTTGCCCGTTGTTTGTCTATGCCGGGAAGCCTCTTAAAGCCAAGATTCTGCATCAAATACACGCACACAACTGACCACTGACAACGGACAACTGACAGCTTTTTAATGAAGAAAATCGTCGAAAGTTACAGGAGACGGCTCGCCACCGAAGAGGGCTACGTCGTCAAGCGCGGCGCTGGTTTGCGCGTTGCGCTCTGCTATCCGAACGTCTACGCGGTCGGGATGGCAAACCTCGGCTTTCACGCGGTCTACGAAATTTTCAACCAAATCCCCGAAGTCTCCTGCGAGCGCGTCTTTTTGCCGGACGAAGCGGAGATGCGCGAATATGAGAAGACCGGCACGCCGCTCCTCTCGATGGAGACCCAGACGCCTGTGCGCGATTTCGACGCCGTCGCCTTCTCCATCTCGTTCGAGACCGATTACCTGAACATGGCGCGCATGCTCCGCCTTGCGGGCATCCCTTTGTGGGCGCGCGAGCGCAACGCTCGTGATCCTTTGATCGTGATGGGCGGCGCGGCCTCGTTTTTGAATCCCGAACCCATCGCGGATTTCACGGACGTGGTCGGCGTGGGCGAGGGCGAAGTGCTCGTGCCGCAGTTGGTCGATTCGATACTTGAGAACGAAGGCACGAAGGAAGATTTACTGCTCGCACTCGCGCGGCGCGGGCGCGGCTTCTACGTGCCCTCGCTCTACGAGGTGAACTACAACGCCGACAATTCGATTGAATCTTACACGCCGAAGCAGCCGGGCGTGCCCGTCCGCGTCGGGCGCGCGGTCGCGGCCGAGAACCCGAAGGAAGGCACCTTAAAGCGCGCGATGCGGCGCGGCGACGTGGAGATCGCAGAAAGCCTGCGACAGCAAAACGTGTTCGCGCCTTCGACG
>DASQDV010000606.1:0-1606 GCA_035633995.1 Pyrinomonadaceae bacterium
CCAACATCTCGACAAGGCGACCTTTATCGAGCGCATACAGCCCTGCGTTCGTCGCAACCCACAGGCCACGCGTCTCCGACCCTTCAATCGCTCGCACGGCGCTGCCCTTCAACTTGTCGAACTCGCCGCCCGCCGCTTTAACCTCTGAGTTTTCCAGAACGTAGAGACCCGCGCGCGCCGTGCCGATCCAGAGTCGCCGTTCGTCCTCCGCGTGCAGCGTCGTGACTTCGCGTAAACTGGCGTCCGCGTCCGGCGCGACAGGCCAGACGAGCGTGCGCCGCTCGCCGTCCAGACGCTCGACGCCGCGCCCGTAAGTCGCAAGGTAGGTCGCGCCCTGAAACACGCGGATCGCGCGCACGGAGAAACCGCCCCCGCCGCTGCCGCCCTGCTCACGCTCCTTCTTCCTGCCCTTCGCGGCGGGCGACGGAGCAGGCTGCGGAGACGCGTCTGTCTGCGCCGCTTCGCGCGCCGTTTGCGCCGCGCTTACGTCGTCCGCCTTTTCCGACGCAGACCCTTGCACGCGGCTCGTCTCAAGCGTCCCTTCGGGCGGCTCGGATGCTTGCTCTACGACCTGCGGCCTGACTTTCAGAGAGACGTTCACGTGCAAGCCGCCCGCCGTGCCGACGACGAGACGCCCCGCAGCGTCTTCCGCAATCGCGTAGACGCTCTGGCGTTCGAGTTCCGCCACCGCGCGCCACGCGCTCGTCTTCGCATCGCGCACGAAGAGGCCGCGATTCGTGCCGACGAGCAACTCGCCCTTTTTTGTCCGGTAAAGAGCGCGCACGAAATTGCTCTGGGCGTCCGAGGCCAAACGCTCGTTGCGCGGGCTGCGCGGATCGAAACGGCACACGCCCCTGTCCGTGCCGAACCACACGACGCCTTCTCGATCCACGTGGATCGCGTAGATGTGATCGGAGCGCAGGCCGCCCGCCGTGCCCTCGAAGGTGAAGCGCGAAACGAGCCGCGCGTCGCGAAAGCGAAAGACGCCGCGCCGCTCCGTGCCCACCCACAAATCATTGCCCGCCCCGGCGCGCAAGGCCGTCACCGTCCCCAGCCCCTCGCCCGTCCTCACAGGGCGCAACCAATCGCGCGCCTCATATAATCCGCTCTCACCGCGCCCGCCCATCCACACGACGCCGCGCGCGTCCCGCTCCAACGCCTCGACGAAATAAACGCGCGGGCGACTGTTGATCTCCTTCGCCTCGCCGCGCTCGAACGACAACAGGCCGCGACTTCGCGTGCCCGCATAAACCACGCCGCCTTCGCCCTCGACAAGGCTCGTCAATTCAAGCTCATCCGGCCTGTCCGCCTCCGCGCTCTGCAAAACTTCGGAGTTGAGAGGGCGCGCCGCGACATGGCCGTCCGCGCCCGCCGCGCCGCACTCGAAAATCTGCCCCCCGGCGGTGGCGAGCCACGCGCCGCCCTCCTTCGTGCGCGGCAGGATGGCCGTCACGGCCTTACCGCGCGTCTCCTCGATCACGCGGAAGACGCCGCCCGCTGCCAGCCGCGCCGCGCCCGCATCCGTCCCCACCCACAACGCGCCGCCCGTGTCGAACTTGAGAGCCAGCACGCGCGTTGCCGACGCCGCCGCGAGTCCCTGTATGGT
>DASQDV010000607.1:0-4479 GCA_035633995.1 Pyrinomonadaceae bacterium
CGGTCTTCAAGGTCAACGAGGGACGCCCGAACATCGTGGACATGATCAAGCAGGGCGAGATCGCGCTCGTCATCAACACGCCGCTGGGGCGCGCTTCGCACTTCGACGAACAGGCCATTCGACGCGCCGCGCTGCAACACAACGTTCCGTGCGTTACGACGATGACCGGCGCGCAGGCGCTCGTCGAAGCCATCAGCGCGTGCGGCGAAGACGTTAAACTCAAGCCCGTCTCGCTGCAAGAACTGCACGCGGTCGCGGCGGCGGCGAAATAAGTTTCAAGTCTCAGGTTTCAAGTTTCAGGACTGAGGTTCAACTGTTCTTTAACTTGAAACTTGAAACCTGAAACTTGAAACCACGAACCGGAGGTGAGTGAGCAGTGGAGATCAATTCCCCGAAGGCTATCAAGCAGATTCTCGACGGCTGCAAGACGATTGCGGTGGTCGGGCTGTCGTCGAATACGTGGCGCGCGTCGAACAGCGTCTCGGCCTACATGCAGAGCAAGGGCTACCGCGTTATCCCGGTCAACCCGAACGAGACGAACGTGCTCGACGAAAAGGCTTATGCCTCGCTCGCCGAGGTGCCGGAGAAGTTTGAACTCGTCAACGTCTTCCGCCGTTCGGAAGAGGCGGGGGCGGTGGTGGACGAAGCGATCCGCGCGGGAGCGAAGGCCGTCTGGCTGCAAGAAGGCGTTGTTGACACGGCGGCGGCCAAACGCGCGCTCGACGCCGGACTTCTCGTCGTCATGGATCGCTGCATTCTCAAAGAACACGCGCGGATGCAACGGGCGATGCGGAGCGCGGCAGAAGAACAATAAAAGCTGTCAGTAGTCCGTCGTCAGTGGTCAGTTGTTTAGTGACTATCACGTAAGTTGCCAGAGACTGTATTGAACAACTGACGACGGGCTACTGACAACGGACTATTACGTTTATGGCCGAGCAGATTCGAGCGGTTGTCATCACGTCGAGCGACGCGTGCGCGCGGGGCGAGCGCGCGGACGAGTCGGGCGCAGTGTTGGTGGAGTTGCTGCGCGAGTCCGGTGCGGAGATCGTCGCGGCGGAAGTGCTGGCGGATGATCTCGAACCCCTCAGGGAGCGTTTACGCGCTCATGCCGGGCGCTCGGACGTGAATTTGATCGTGACGACGGGCGGGACGGGATTTAGCCCGCGCGACAACATGCCGGAAGCGACGCGCGCCGTCATCGAGCGCGAAGCACCGGGACTTGCCGAGGCGATGCGTGCGGAGACTTTAAGGCAGACGCCGACGGCGATGATCTCGCGCGGCGTGTGCGGCATCCGCGCGGGCACGCTGATTATAAATCTGCCGGGCGCGCCAAAGGCCGTGCGCGAATGTTTCGCTGTCGTTCGTCCCGTACTCGGCCATGCCGTGACGCTGCTGGCCGGAGGATCGCACGAGGAAGCGAAGAAGGCTTAGAGCGGGAACAGGGAAAAGGGGAAGGGGTAAAGGAAAGTAACGACGTAATCGTCTTTTCCTTTACCCCTTCCCCTTTTCCCTGCCTTGTCAGTCTTGTGCCTCGCCGGGCTGCGGCGCTCCGGGCGAGCCGAAGCGTTTGCGGTATTCGACGGAGTTGATGAAGCCCCTGACCATCGTGCGATAGTCTGTGGGATTCGCGTTCAGGTAAGCGAGCCACGCGTTGAAACCGGCGGCCTCGGCGTCGCGCCGCAGGTAGCCGTAGTATTCCATCAACACGAAGGCGTCGTTGTACATCTTCCTTCTGACCTCTGTGCTCTCGACGGTCTCGCGCAAAACCTGCGCGCGGGTCTTCGTGCCGCCGTCGAGCGCGGCGACGAGCGCCGCCTTGTTCGAGAGCGTGACGCCTGCCGTCTGTTCGAGCTTGTCCACGTAAGCCTGATTCGAGAGGCCGTCGTAGATGGCCTTGAAGTCGGCGCGCTGCACCCATTCGTTGGTGAACGCGTCGCGTGCCGCCTGTACTTCGGCGGCGGTCGGTGCGGTGACGCGCTGCGAGTCGCGCATGAAGTCGCGGTAGCCGGGCGGCGGGCCGAGCGAGACTTTGTAGAAGCGTATGACAAAGAAGCCCTTGAGCATGAACTCTTCGGAGCGGAAGAAGTTCGCGGAGATTTGCACGCGGTCGCAATTCTGGTTGCCAGCCGGGCAGGTGTTGAGCGCGTTGACCCAGCCGTTGACGCCCGCCGTCTCGCCCTCGCGGTTGAGGAAGTCTATGTAGTGCATCCTGACGAAGAACGGGGCAGTGTCAATCGGGTTGGCGCTCGTGGATGTGGTGTCGTTGTCGGTGATGGTGACGGTGGCCGTCGCGGGTGTGCCGAGCGCGAGTCCGCCGGTCGGGTTGCTCAAGCTGATCTGGAACGTCTCCGCGCCGTCAACGTAAGCGTCGTCGGTGATGAAAATACGGTAGCTCTTGCTCGTCTCGTTCGCGGCGAAGCGGAGCGTGCCGAGCGTGGTGGTGAAGTCGCAGCGTTCGGAGGCTTTGGCGTTCACAACGTCGCAGCCGATGAAGGCCGAGTCGGGCGCGGTGGCGTATTCGACGGTCGCGGGCGCGGCTGCGCTGCCGGAGCGCGAGACGGTGACGAGCAAGCTGCCGTCGCCTTCGCCAACGCCGTATGTGCTCGCGCTGAACTGAACGGTCAAAGGTGTCGGAGTCGGCGAGGGTGTCGGCGTCGGAGTAGGCGTCGGAGTAGGCGTCGGAGTAGGCGTCGGCGTTGGAGTTGGTGTTGGAGTTGGGGTGGGTGTTGGAGTCGGGGTAGGCGTAGGTGTAGGTGTGGGTGTAGGTGTCGGAGTGGGGGTAGGGGTTGGCGTAGGAGTGGGCGTTGGTGTCGGGGTCGGCGTCGGGTCGTCTGCGGCTTTGTAGCGTGCGAGCGCGAAGTCGCGGCTGCTGCCGCTGTCGGTAAATCCGCCCGCGACGATCTTGCCGTCAGACTGGATGACGACGGCGAAGGCTTCGTTGTCGACGCCGAAGAAATCGGTCGTGGTTTTCCCGTCGCCGTCGAAGGTGTTGTCGGGCGAGCCGTTCGGGTTGTAGCGCGCGACGGCGAAGAACGCGACGGCGACGGCGCTCGCGGCTGGCTTAGCCCGGTCATCAATCCTTGCGGCTGATTTTGCTTGCGCCGCAGCCTCCGCCGCCTCGCGCGGCGAGGCGTAAACCTTACCCTCATCAGGCGCGCGGCTCGGCGCGGCGCTTTCTCTGCCGTTGAACGGCTCGTAGAGACCGACCGCGACGATCTTACCGTCAGCTTGCAGGGCGATGTCATTCGCCACGTCGTAGCCGCCGAAGTCGGTTGTCACCTTGCCGCCCGTGCCGAAACCGGCGGTGTCGAGCATGCCGTTGGCGTCGTAGCGCGCGAGCGCGAAGTCAACGTTGTCGCCGTCGCGGTTGGCATCGCCCGCCGCAACCAACTTGCCGTCCGCCTGTCTGACCAGACTGCTGATGTGCTCATTGAGGCCGAAAAAGTCAGTGGTGACTTTGCCGCCCGTGCCGAAGCCGGTGGTGTCAAGCGTGCCGTCCGAATTGTAGCGCGCAAGCGCGAAGTCATTCTGCGAGGAGCCTGCGGCGACGATACGGCCGTCCGGTTGAATCACGACGGCGTTGGCCTCGTCGAACGTTTCGTTAAAGTCGGTCGAGACTTTGCCGCCCGTGCCGAACATGTCGGCGGGCGTCGTGTCGCCGGCCGCGCCGCTGTCGAGCGAGCCGTCGGTGTTGAGACGCGCGAGTTTGAAGTCGAAAAAGTCCGAGCCGGCGAGGACGATCTTGCCGTCAGTTTGCAAGGCGATGGCGTTTGCGCTGTCGTGACCGGAGCCGAAATTCACGACGGCGCGCCCGCCCGTGCCGAACGTCTCGTCGAGCGTGCCGTTCGGGTTGTAGCGCGCCACGCCGAAGGAGGTGTCGGCGTTGGGATTGAATGAGAATTGCCCGCCGGTTTGCCCGGCCACGACGATCTTGCCGTCCGCTTGCAACACGACCGCGCGCGCAAAATCATCGCCGTTGCCCGTGAAGTCTGTGGAGACGAGTCCGCCCGTGCCGAAGGTGGTGTCGAGCGAGCCGTCGGTGTTGTAGCGCGCGAGAAGGAAGTTGAAGTCCTGCGCGTCGTCGATGATGACGCGCGAGTTCATGCGCCCGACCGCGACGATCTTGCCGTCCGGCTGAAGCGCCATGTCCGTGATCGTTTCTTCGTTGAGCGGGAAGTCGGTGATGGCCTTGCCGTCGCCGTCGAAAGTGTTGTCGAGTGCGCCCGTAGTGGTGTAGCGCGCAACGCCGAAATCGAGTTGCCCGCTGGTGTTTTCGCCGCCCGCGACGACGATGCGCCCGTCCGTGTAGAGGGCGACGGCGCGCCCGCCGAGATTGAAGCGACCGCCGCTCACATCGGTCAAAACTTTCCCGTCCGCGTCGAACGCGGTGTCGAGCGCGCCCGGAGTGTTATAGCGCGCGACCGCGAAGAAGGTTCCGGCGGGGACGGTTCCGGCTCTCCCTGCGGCGACGATCCGCCC
>DASQDV010000608.1:0-17235 GCA_035633995.1 Pyrinomonadaceae bacterium
GTCGTGCGCGGCGACGTGTTCTACATACGCATCGGCGACCGCACCAACATACAGGACGGCACGGTCGTCCACGTCACCAACGGCACGCACGCGACCATTCTCGAAGACGAAGTCACCATCGGCCACAACGTGACGCTGCACGGCTGCCACATCGAACGCGGCTGCCTCATCGGGATGGGTTCGATCGTCATGGACGACGTGCGCGTCGGTGCCGAATCGCTCGTCGCAGCGGGCGCGCTCGTCTCGCCCGGCACGCGCATCCCGCCGCGCTCGCTCGTCATGGGAGTGCCCGCGAAAGTGAAACGCCCGCTCACGGACGAGGAAGTCGCCGGACTCGCGCAGTATTGGAAGAACTACATCGAGTACACGCAGCAATACAAAAACGATGAAGGATGAACGATGAACTGCCCGTAGTCGGTTGACCGTTGTTCGTGTGCATCGCACAAGTTGCTGAAGATTGTATTGAACAACTGACAAAGAACTGCCTTTCATTCATCGTTCATCGTTCCCCGTTCATCGTTTGATTTTATGAGTAAGACACAACCGGCGCGCGGGATGCGCGATTTTTTGCCTGCGGACGTGAGAAGGCGTGAGTATGTGATCGCACGTATCCGCGAGGTCTATGAGCGTTACGGGTTCGAGCCTTTGGAGACTCCGGCGGTCGAGAACATCGAGACGCTGATGGGCAAGTATGGCGAAGAGGGCAATCAACTCATCTTTAAAATTTTGAAGCGCGGCGAACACGAAAAAAGTGGCGAAGCTGATCTCGCCCTGCGCTACGATCTGACCGTGCCGCTCGCGCGCGTCGTCGCAGAGCAGGGCGAGCGTTTGCCGAAGTTTTTCAAACGCTACCAGATTCAACCCGTCTGGCGCGCAGACCGCCCGGCGCGCGGTCGCTTCCGCGAATTTTATCAATGCGACGTTGACGCCATGGGGTCGCGCTCGATGATCGTCGAGGCGGAAATCTGCGCGGCGGCGAGTGATGTTCTAACGCGGCTCGGATTCACGAACTTCACGATTCGTTTGAACCATCGTCAAGTGCTCGCGGGTGTGCTCGAACAGGCAGGCATCGCGGCGGAACTTCACGGCGACGCGCTCGTCGCGCTCGACAAGTTGGACAAGATCGGCGCGGAAGGCGTCGCGCGCGAGTTTGCGGCGCGCGGCATCGCGGAAGAGGCGGGCGGGCGTTTGTTGGATTTCGTCGCGGGCGTCGCGTCGCTTGAGCGCGCGGCTGAAATCGTCGCCGACGAAAACGCGGAACAGGGGCGCGAGGCATACAACGCCGCCGTGCTCGGTCGTCTCATAGAATTCATAGGCGACAACGAAGCGGGTGCGCGCGGCTGCGAAGAGTTGCGACAGATTTTGCAGTTCGCCGCAGCGTCGGGCGCGGGCGCGGCCATCAAGTTTGACCCGAGCCTCGCGCGCGGGCTCTCTTATTACACGGGCGCGATCATGGAGATCAATGTGCCTGATCTGGCGGGCAGCCTCGGCGGCGGCGGGCGTTACGATAACCTGGTCGGCATGTTTTCGAAGCAACAGGTTCCCGCCTGCGGCTTCTCGCTCGGCCTTGAGCGCATCATCGTCGTGATGACGGAGCGCGAGATGTTTCCGGCGCATTTGTTGCGCACATCGGCTGACGTTTTGGTGACGCTCTGGGATGAATCAGGGGCGACGGATGCGCTCGCGCTGGCGCGTGAGTTGCGCGCCGGGGGCTTGCGTGTGGATGTCTACCCGGATGGCGGCGACAAGGTGGGCAAGCAGTTCAAGTATGCTTCGGCGCGCGGCGTGCCGTTCGTCGTCGTGGCGGGGCCGGACGAGCGCGCGCGCGGGGAAGTCTCTTTGAAGGACATGCGTTCGGGCGAGCAGACGACTGTGCAGAGCGGCGCGGCGGCGGCGACTGTCAGAGAGAAACTCGGACTCGGAAATTAAGTGAAGTTAAAACGGATGTCAGGAATATTTCATGCTCGATAATTTAGGAAATCTGGAACGCACGCATTCGTGCGGGGCTTTGCGCGCGGAGCACGTCGGACAAACGGTCGTGCTGATGGGCTGGGTGGCGCGGCGGCGCGACTTCGGGCCTCTGACGTTCTTCGATCTGCGCGACCGCGACGGCATCACGCAGGTGGTCTTCAACGCGGAGACGGAAGGCTCTGCGCATGCGAAGGCGAAGCAGCCGCGCGGCGAGTATGTCATCTCGATCACGGGCGAGGTCGTGTTGCGCGAAGAGGGGCAGCGCAATCCGAAGATCGCGACGGGCGAGGTCGAGGTGCACGCGCGCGAGATTTTGATCTTGAACGACGCGCGCACGCCGCCCTTCCAACTCGAAGTCGCCGGGCCTGACGCGCTGGCGGCGGAAGACCTGCGTTTGAAGTATCGCTATCTCGATTTGCGCCGCCCGCAGTTGCAGGCGAATTTGCGCATGCGCCACCGCATGATCTCGGAAATTCACCGCTACATGGACGAGCAGGAGTTCACGGAGATCGAGACGCCGATTTTGATCAAGTCCACGCCGGAAGGGGCGCGCGATTACATCGTGCCGTCGCGCACGTTTCCCGGAAAGTTCTACGCGCTGCCGCAGTCGCCGCAGTTGTTCAAGCAACTCTGCATGATCGCGGGGCTGGACAAGTATTACCAGATCGCGCGCTGCTTCCGCGACGAAGACCTGCGCGCCGACCGCCAGACGGAGTTTTCCCAACTCGACGTGGAGATGAGTTTCCCGACGCTCGAACGAATTTACTCGCTCGTCGAAGGCTACTTCGCGCGCGTCTTCCGCGCTTGCACCGGCGTCGAGTTGGCCGTGCCGTTCCCGCGCATGACTTACGCGGAGGCGATGCGCCGCTACGGCAGCGACAAACCCGACCTGCGCTTCGGGATGGAACTCAAAGACCTTGCGCCCGCGCTCGCCGGGACGAGCTTTCCGCCTTTCGCTTCGGCGCTCGCGTCGAACGGCGAGGTGAAGGGCATCGTCGTGCGGGGCGGCGCTGCCGGTCTCTCGCGTAAAACTCTCGACGAATTGCAGGAGCACGCGAAGCGCTACGGCGCGGGCGCGCTCGCGTGGATCAAGTTGGGCGACGAAGTCTCGTCTTCTCTGTTGAAGGCTCTGGGCGAAGAGACGATCAAGGGCATGGCCTCGGCGGCGGGCGCAGAGGGGGGCGACGCGATCTTGATCGTCGCAGGCCGCGCGAAGACGGTCGCGGCGAGCCTCGGCGCGCTGCGCGTCGAAGTGGCGAAGCGCGAGCGTCTGATTCCCGAAAATGTCTACACGCCGCTCTGGGTGACGGAGTTTCCGATGTTCGAGTATGACGAGGAGAGTGATCGTTATTACGCGATGCACCACCCGTTCACCTCCGCGCTCGACGAAGACTTGCCTTTGTTAGAGCGTGCGGTCGAAGGCGGCGAGACGAAGTTGCTCGGCCAACTTCGCGCGAAGGCTTACGACACGGTGATCAACGGCGTGGAGGTCGCGGGCGGCTCGATTCGTATTCACCGGCGCGACGTGCAGCGTCTCATCTTCAAGGCGCTGGGGATGTCGGAAGAGACGGCGCGCGAGCGTTTCGGCTTCTTCTTAGACGCGCTTGAGTTCGGCACGCCGCCGCACGGCGGAATCGCTTCCGGCATCGAGCGCACGATGATGGTGCTGGCAAACACCGAGAACATACGCGATGTGATGGCCTTTCCGAAGACGGCCTCGGCAGCCGACTTGATGATCGACGCGCCCGGCGCGGTTGACCCGCACATGCTCGAAGATTTGCACATCAAAATCGGCGAGCGGTAACGCGCCGCGAAGGAGATTAAGAATGATGTTTAGCAAAAGAGGCTCGGCAAGTATCTTCTTCGTGCTGCTCGCGTGCCTGTCGGTGCTGTGCGCCGCCGCGCTGCTGCGCGCGCAGGCTCCGGCGACGGCGACAAACGCGCCGAAGCGCCTCGCCGTGCGTGCCGCGCGCATGCTCGACGTGCGGAGCGGAAACGTCGTCACGAATGCGGTCGTGATAGTCGAGAACGGGCGCATCCAATCGGCGGGCAGCGCGCTTCCGATTCCTGCGGGCACGGAAGTTCTAGACCTCGGCGGCGCGATGCTCCTGCCCGGACTCTCCGACAGCCACACGCACCTCTTGCAGAACTACGACAAGAACATCGGCGGCGACGACCCGAACATGATCCTGACCGTAACGCAACTCGGCACGACGAAGCGGGCTTTGCTCGGCGCGTTGCAGGCGCGCGAGATGTTGGAAGCGGGCTTTACGGCGGTGCGCGATGTGGGCAACTCCGGCTGGAACGGCGACGTGGCGCTGCGCGACGCGATCCGTTCGGGCTGGGTCGTGGGGCCGCGCCTCTTCGCTTCGACGCGCGCGTTGTCGGCGTCGGGCGGGCAGTTCGGCACGGTCTCGGCGGAGGTGCAGAAGATCGTCGAACAGGAATACGTGGTCGTGAGCGGCGTGGAAGAAGCGCGACGCGCCGTGCGTCAGGCGTTCTACGACGGCGCGGATTTGATCAAGGTGATCGTCAACACGGGGGCGCGCGTCGTCTCGCTCGAAGAGTTGAAAGTGATCGTCGAGGAGGCGCATCGCGTGAACCGCAAAGTGTCTGCGCACGCCATCGGCGACACGGCCACGCGCCTCGCCGCAGAGGCGGGCGTGGATTCCATCGAACACGCTTACACCATTCCCGACGACGCGCTCAAGATGATGGCCGCGAAGAAAATCTTTCTCGTCCCGACCGATTTCCCTGCGGAGTTTTACCTGCCGCCGGGCAACCTGACGCCGGAGCGGCGCGAGGCGGCGCTCAGAAACATCAAGGGCTTTATGAGCGGCAGCCGCGAGCGTCTGGCGCGCGCCATCAAGATGGGCGTGCGCATCTCCGCCGGTTCGGATTCCTACTACGCCGAGCCGAACCAGACGCGCGGCCAGACGAGCAAACTCATGTTTCGCGCCTACGCCGATTCCGGCATGACGCCGCTTGAGATCATACGCGCCGCCACCGTCAACAACGCCGAACTGTTCGCCGGAGAACGCGCCCTCTTCGGCGCAATCGAGACGGGCAAATTCGCGGATTTGATCGCCGTCGCGGGCGACCCCCTGAAAGACATCACGGAACTTGAGAGCGTGCGTTTTGTGATGAAGGGCGGCGCGGTGGTTAAAAACGAGTTGACGAAGACAGGCTCGGCGGCGGGGGCTTCGTCTAAATAAAGTGTCGGCTGAAAGCTACACGGGCGGGCGTGCGGAGGGTGAGCGGTCGCTCGTCACGCTCCTGCGGGCGCAGGTCGAGGAGATACTGGCGCACGCGCGCGCGTCGCGCCCCGAAGAGTGTTGCGGTCTCGTCGGCGAACGCGACGGCCTTGGCGCGTCCGTCTATCGCCTGCGCAACATCGCGCCCGACCCGCGCGTGGCCTACGACGGCGACCCGCAGGATTTATGCGAGGCGCAGCGAGTGATGCGCGCGCGCGGCGAGGCGCTGCTCGGCATCTATCATTCACACCCGCGCGAGGCCGCGCCCGTGCCTTCCGAGTCGGACGTGCGCCTGGCTTATCACCCTTCGGCGATCTACTTCATCGTCGGCCTCGAAGAGAACGGGACAAAGGAGGAGGGCGAAGACTTCGCGGCGAGCCTCCATGCGTTTCGGATTTTTAGGAGCGAAAAGCGCTGGGAAAGGGTAGAATACGCGGTGGTCGAGAGTTGAATTGAAGCGAACCTGCGGCGCGCCCGCTTCGTAATAGAGTTGCCATGTCGGAGAAGAGAAGCCAGTACGACACAGACCCGCTCGATCCTGATTTCGTCCGCCAGACCGAAGAGATGGGCGGCGCGGCGCGCGAAACGGCGCGTACCTCGAACGAACAGGCTCGCCTCAATCCGGATGCCGACGCCCCCACGCGCCGCATTGACGACCCCTTATCACAACCCTACCCGTCAATCTTCGTGCCGCCGACTCCCACGCCGACACCGCCGCCCCCGACCTATCAGCAGCCCCCATATCAACAGCCGACATATCAACAACCGACTTACCAGCCGCCGCCCGTAACGAGTTTCGGCCAGACGCCGATGGGCGGCGCGCCCCCCGTGCCGCGTCCCGCGCAACCCACTTCGCGCACGGTCGCAGGCATCGGCATCCCCGAAAAGTTCGCGCTCGTCCTCCCCTACGTGCCCTTCTACATCGGCATTGCCGGAGCGATCATCCAGCTTCTCCTCGTCCCCCGCACCGAAACGCGCGTGCGCTTCCACGCCGCGCAAGGTTTAGCCCTACAACTTGCGATACTGGCCGTCTCGCTCATACTCAGCTTCGTCGGCAGCATCGCGGGCAGCAGTTTCGGCGGCACACTCTTCTCGCTCGCCGCCAACATCTTCCTTATCGTCTCTATCATCCGCGTCTGGAAAGGTGAGACCCACTACCTCACCCCCCTCGACGAAGCCACGAGCTGGTTCTACGAACGCATCGAACCGCGCAAATAGCAGCCGCAGGTTAAGAAGACCGACACCCGGCAACAGCCGCCCTGCACGAACCTTTGATGGCGAGCGACCTGCTTATTTGCGCGTCCGCTACATGCAGGGCTTTAGACGTGCCCCGGTTCGGTCGGTGGTGCCGCCCCTTTTTTCTCGTGCGCTAACAGGTCGTCAACTATTTCCATGAACGTCGGCGGATGAGACACCTCAATGCTTTCGCGCATCAACTGTAGCGCCTCGGTGTCCTGCACCTGCTGCGCTCTCCCCGCCTCCCAGGCCTGCCTGTCCGGCCACTGTGCATAGGCCACCCACGTCCCGTCTTCCGCCCGGTGCAGACGCGAGCCGAGGCTCCCGCGCTTCTCATAGATTTCCACCGTCAGGCGGTGCCAGCCCTGCTGAAACCGTCCCTCCTGACCCTCTCTTAACTTCCAGCGATATAGAGCAATGAACATAAGGAATTTGAGACTCTGACCTAGCGTGGTTCCGAATAATAGAAGCGCCTAACGCGTGAATTAATCCATCACTGACATAATTCATCTGTTAGGCGACGGCGAGACGGATATTCTCTCTCAACGTAAGCGAATCTGCATACTCAATGTGCAACACACGGCGAGAGGCACCCAGCCGTACTTTCGACGAAGAATGGATCAACAACGGCCTCATCGCCAGCACCCCGCCGCGTGGAACCGGACAATCTATGTGTTCCTGCCGACGGGCAATGCTGAAAACCTCTTCATCGCTCAACACGCCCGCCGCATGCGAGCCGGGGATGAGCCGCAGCGGGCCATTATCAACTGTAGAGGCATCAAGATGAATGCGCAGTGCCAACACGCGTGAGAGCGCCCATGCGGGTGCGTGCGCGTAGAGGATGCCGGCCTTCTCAGACCACGGCCCCCACTCAGGAGATTCAAAGCGCGATACGAGCGGCAAAGCCGTGTCCTGATGCCAGACGACGAGCCAGTTCGCTCGCCCCGATTTCTCGAAAAGTGTAGCGCGATACGGCAGGGCTGGTTCACCGAGCGTGCGCCGCGCAATTCGAAGCAACCGATAATCATTCGCCACTTCAGCCACCGCAGGATGCTTCATGAGATGGCGAGCACCGGCGCGCCCTCGCCCGACGTGACTTTGAGACAGCGCCTCAATCAACGAGTCGCATTCACGATGCGAGAGTACATTTTCTTCGATCCGGAACCCTGCGTCTTTCATCAACACCCTTTGTCTGCTCAAACGACAGGCGCTTAACTACTACTTTTACGGCGGGGCGCAGTATAACACTCTCTTTCGGGGCATAATGCTGCGACCCGCCGTATAATCCCGCTTTCAACTTCGCTGTTCTTTTGCCTCTGCCCGCGCCCGTTTTGTGATAATCTCGCGCGTGGCTCTCCACGCTCAAGCGAACTTCGACCGTCTCAAATTCAATTCTTCGAGGTGCAGTCTCTTGGCTTTGCTTCTCAAACTCCGCGCGCGGTTCGTGCCCGTCGCCGTGGCTGTGCTCATCGGGTTTCAACTCGCGGTGCCTGTAGAAATTATGGCGCAACGGCGTCGCCCGCGCCGTGCGGTTCAAGCGCCGCCGGTGTCGCGTGCGAGTAATTCGGCGGCGCAGCAGGATGCGCGTGTGGGACAGGTTGCGGCGGAGTATTTGCGCGGCTACTTCGAGTTTTATCCGTCGGAGGCGACGGCGCTCGGCGTGCATGAGTTTGACGGCGCGCTCGAAGCGCGTGACGCGGGTGCGTTGGCGCGAGAGGTGAGGCGTTTGCGCGGGGCGCTCGCGGCGCTCGGGCGTATTGCGGAGACGAGGTTGTCGGCGGAAGCGCGTTACGATTATCTCGTGCTGCAATCGCACGCGCGCGCGGAGTTGCTCGAACTCGAAGACGTGCGCATGTGGCAGCGCAATCCGAATGTCTATAACCGCCTCGCGGCGTCGGGCGTGGATAATATTTTGAAGCGCGACTATGCGCCCATCGCCGCGCGTCTGGATGCGCTCGTGGCGCGCGAGCGGCAAATTCCGCGCCTGCTTGCGGACGCCCGCGCGAATTTGCAGAACCCGCCGCGCATCTACACCGAGACGGCCATCGCGCAGGTCGGCGGGAGCATTGATTACTTCACGAGGGTCGTGCCGCAGATGTTCGAGCGTGCGGGCGGCGGGCGACTTCCCGCGGCGCGGCGCGCGGAGTTTGAGACGACGAACGCGGAAGTCGTGCGCGCGCTCGCTTCGTTCAAAGATTGGTTGCAGGCGGAACTGCTGCCGCGCTCGAACGGCGACTATGCCATCGGCGCGGAGAACTATCGTCGCAAGCTTCTCTATGAAGAGATGGTCGAGACGCCGCTCGCGCAGTTGATACGCGAGGGCGAGCGCGAGTTGCGCCGCACGCAGAACGAGATGCGCGCGGTGGCCGAAGAGATCGCGCCGAGGCGCGACGTGTTGAGCGTCATACGTTCGCTCGGACGCGAGCACCCGTCGGCGGACGGCCTCGTCGGCGAGACGCGCGCCGAGTTGGATCGCATACGCGCTTTCGTCCGCACGCAAGGGATTTTGACGCCGCCCGCGAGCGAAAATCTGCGCGTGGCCGAGACGCCCGAATACGCGCGTTCGACGAGCTTCGCTTCGATGGATACGCCGGGCGCGTTCGAGCGCGTCGCGACCGAAGCTTTTTACTACGTTACGCCGCCCGACCGGGCGTGGGACGCGCGGCGCAAAGACGAGCATCTCAGTTTCTACAACCGCTACTCGCTCCCCATCGTCTCGATCCACGAAGTTTATCCCGGCCACTATTACCAATTGCTCGCCGCACGACGCACGCCTTCGCGCGTGCGCTCGGCGCTCGGTTCGGGGAGTTTCATCGAAGGCTGGGCGCACTACTGCGAGCAGATGATGCTGGACGAGGGTTTCGGCGGCAACAACCCGAAGTTGAAACTCGCGCAGTTGCAGGCCGCGCTCTCGCGCCTGTGCCGCTACCTCGTCGGCCTCAGGATGCACACGCAGGGGATGAGCTACGAAGCGGGCACGGAGTTCTTCATGCGCGAGGGTTACATGGAGCGCGCCAACGCCGAACGCGAGGCCAGACGCGGCACGCTCGACCCGACCTACCTCGTCTACACGCTCGGCAAGATGGAGATTCTGAAACTCCGTGAAGAATATCAACGACGAGCGGGCGAGTCATATCGCCTCGGAGAGTTTCATGACCGGCTGCTGAGTTATGGCAGCCCGCCCGTTAAAATTTTGCGCATGGCCTTGCTCGGCGGTGCGAGCGCGGGGGCAGGCAGTTCGCCGCCGGGCAGAACCGGCGGCGACACGGACGACCGCACGAACGTCGTAGATTTCTCCGTGCTGGCGACGGGCACGCAGAGCAGGCACGAGGGCGGGCGTGCGGTCGAGTTGGTGTTGAGCGAAGGCGATTGGCGGCGCGCGTGGGCTGTGGTCGGGGGCGGGCGGCCACAACCCGAGATCAATTTCGGTTCGCGCGCCGTTATCGTCGTCTATCAGGGGCAGAAGCCGACAGGCGGTTACAGCATCGAGATGGCCGAGATCAGGCGGGATGGCACTGTGCTTGCCTTAAAGGTCAACGAGCGGCGTCCGGCGTTCGGAGACGTTACAACGCAGGTCATCACTTCGCCGTTCGTCGTCGTCTCGATTCCGCGCCCGCCGCAGGGCGCGAGCGTCAGGTTGACGGATGAGGCGAATGACGCGGCGCAACCGGAAACGCAACAAAATC
Source organism: Pyrinomonadaceae bacterium (assembly GCA_035633995.1). GTDB lineage: Bacteria > Acidobacteriota > Blastocatellia > Pyrinomonadales > Pyrinomonadaceae > JAIVJZ01. Next base: position 10,148 of record DASQDV010000608.1, read on the forward strand.
GCAAGATTAGGGTAAGACCGCGCGGGCGGCGCAGCACGAAACGCAGAGGTTAGCGAGGATTAAAAAAGGCCAACCTGCGAGTGACCGAATTCATCAAAGCAGAGCCGGAATAATACACGGCGCGCACGCGACACGCGCGACTGTTCCGGCGTTTGAGAATCAACGCTCTCCCGTTGCAGAAATCGCCGCCGGTGTGTCAGCCGGCGTCGAGAAGGTTTTCGGGGGGAGATGCTTTGCGGAGCAGAGCGGCGCGAACCCCTCGCATGTTTGAGAGGACGAGCGCCGCTCTTTTCGTTTGCATCCAGAAAGTTTAGAACGCGGACGCCCGACAACGAGTCCGCCAGCGTCATCGAAGGAGAGAGCATGAAAAATTTTAACTACCGTAATCAAATTGGCGCGCGTGGTGTTTTGGCGTGGCTGATGATCCTGGTGATTGCATTGATGCCGATTTCGGCGCTCGCGCAAGGCACGCGCATCGTCGCGCCCAAGAACGGGTATAAAATTCAGGACGACGTGCAGGCCGGACAACAGGCCGCGCGCGAGGCCGAACAGCAGTTGCCGCTCCTGAACGACTACGAGGTGCAGAACTACGTCGAGCGCATCGGCCAACGTCTGGTCAGCGCGATTCCGGGCGAATTCAATCACCCGGAGTTTCGCTATAGCTTCAAGGTCGTCAACGCGCGCGAGATCAACGCGTTCGCTTTGCCGGGAGGCCCGATGTACCTTAATCGCGGCATGATCGAAGCGGCGAGGTCGGAGGGTGAGATGGCGGGCGTGATGGCGCACGAGATCAGCCACGTCGCGCTTCGTCACGGCACGGCGCAGGCCACCAAGGCGCAGAAGTATTCCGTCCTCGGCGGCATCGGCGCGATTGCGGGCGCGGTTATCGGAGGCGGCCTGGGTAGTGTCATCGGGCAAGGCTCGCAGACGGCAGTTGGCGTCTACTTCCTGAAGTTCGGGCGCGAGTATGAGACGCAGGCCGACATCCTCGGCGCGCAGATCATGGCGCGCGCCGGTTACGACCCGCGCGATCTGGCGCGCATGTTTCAGACCATCCAGCAGCAGGGCGCGCGCGGCGGCCCGGAATTTTTGAGCAGCCACCCGAACCCCGAAAACCGCTACGCGCGCATCAATCAGGAAGCGCAACTGCTCGGCGCGGTGCGCAACCCCGTCGGCAACACGCGCGATTTCCAACTCGTGCAGGCTCGCCTGCGCGGCGGGGCGCGTGCGCCTTCGATGGGTGAGATCGCACAGGGTCGGACACAGGGCGGGCAGAATTATCCGACGGCGAATCGCGGCCGCGTCGCCTATCCTTCGACGCGTTATCGCACCGTCCAAAGTAACCTGTTCAGCCTGAGCGTGCCCGACAACTGGCGCGATTACGCGGGACAAAACTCCGTGACGCTCGCGCCCGAAGGCGCGGCTGACCAGAACGGCGTGACGCACGGCGTCATCCTCGGTATTGATCAAGCGCAGAGTAGGAATTTACAGCAGGCGACGAATCAATATCTCAACGAGGTCTTGCAGGGCAATCCGTACCTGCGCGCGCAGGGCGGTTATACGCGCACGAACGTCTCTGGCCGCGTCGGGCTGGCGACCACGCTCTCAGGCCGTTCGCCCGTCACCGGGCAGACCGAGGTTGTCACGGTCGTGACGACGATGCTTCGCGACGGCAGCATCTTCTACATGAACTACGTCACGCCGCAGTATGATCAACGCAATTACCAGACCGCGTTCAATCAAATACTGCGCAGCATTCGACTGAACGACTAAAGCGTTCGGTAGAACTTCGCATGGTCAAACAAACGGAAGGCCGGTTCAACTAATGAACCGGCCTTCCGTTCGTTTGTCGTGAAAGCGTCTAACCGATGAGCGGCATCTTCGCGCCGCATTCGGGGCAGAACTTCGTCGTGGCTTCGGGTTGATGCCCGCAGCCCTGACAGGTCGGGCGCGGCGGCTTGGCCGGCGTGCCGCATTCGGGACAGAACTTGGCTTTGCCGACATCCACGCCGCACGACGAGCAGAGGAGCGCTTGCGCACCGGCTGCGGCTGAACTTTGCGCGGGGGCTTTGACGTGTGCGTCCGCGCCCATGTCGATTTTCGAAGCGTAGTCGGTCTGGCGCGCCTTCTCGTGGAGTTGTTCACGCGCGGCTTCGGCCTTGGCGTTGGCGTGCGAAGAGGCGAGTTCCTCCTGAAAGTCGGGCGCGCACGATTCGCACTGGCCGGCGCTCGCGTTCCAGCAGACTTCCGGGCAGACCCATTTGCCGCAACGCGAGCATTGATGAAAATGAACCTTGCCCTCTTCGACTGCCTTGGCGAGCGCGTCGTCGTGCGCCTTGCCCCCGACCGAACGCTGTATGTCGTAGGCGGAATTCCCGGCCGTGCTCGCCCAGCCGCCGAACAAATCGCCCGCCGCGCGCAACAGCGAACCGGCGGTGCCGATGGCCGACGGCTGGAACCGCGACATGTAGCCGTTCCCGCACTTGTCGCAATAAAACTTGAACTGATAGCCCCTGTCCGTTGACAGGTCGTCATAATTGCTCACGAATTGCACCAACGGCATGCCAAAAACCTCCGATTGTCTTTGCACGGATTAGGAATCGTTAAAGGGAAACTGCGCGGGCAGGCGCGCCCACGAAAGGTATTTTATTCGCTCAAACTTTACTTGTCACTGCTTTTCGCTTCGAGCCAGAGCGTCTCCATTTCGTCGAGCGTGGCGGCGTCCAGGTTGCGCCCCTGCGCTTCGAGGCCGCGTTCGATGTGGCGAAAGCGGCGGCGGAACTTGCGGTTGGTCAACTTCAGCGCGGCTTCGGGTTCGACTTTCAGGTGGCGCGCGATGTTGGTGACGACGAAAAGCAGGTCGCCCAACTCTTCGCGCACACGCGCCTGTAGAGCCTCGTTCGCTTCGGCGTCGTCGCCGTCGCCCGCGTCGCTCTCCTCGATGGCGGCTTTGAGTTCGTCCACCTCCTCGTGCAGCTTCTCGAAAATCTGTTCGACGTTCTGCCAGTCGAAACCGACGCGCGCGGCCTTCGTCGTGAGTTGATGCGCTTCCATGAGCGCGGGCGCTTTGGCCGAAACGCCGTCCAGGAGCGACGAATCTTTCGCCGCCTCTTCTTTGCCCGCCGCGCGTTTCTCCTCGGCCTTGATCGCCTCCCAGTTGCGCAAGACCTCGGCAGAGTCTGCGGCGCTCTCGCCGCCGAAGACGTGCGGGTGGCGGCGCACCATCTTCGCGTGAATCGCCTCGACCACATCGTCAATCGTAAACTCGCCGCGCTCTGCGGCGACCTGCGCGTAGAAGACGATCTGAAACAGGAGGTCGCCGAGTTCGCCGCGCAACTCTTCGGGGCGTCCCTCGCGCGCATCTTCGACGGCCTCGAAAGCCTCGTAGGCTTCCTCCAGCAGCATCGGCGCGAGCGTGGCGTAAGTCTGTTCGCGGTCCCACGGACAACCTTCGGGCGAGCGCAAGGTAGCCATCAGCGCGACGAGATCGTTAAACGTGGCGGGCATAGGTGTGTCCCAGTTTCAAAGTCGAAAAATCCTGAACGTGATGTGCCGAACTTTATCGCGCAAGTCTAAAGCGTAAAGGTCTTGTGCTCCAAGTCGGCGCGCCTGATTCGCGCCGCGCTCGCCCGGCGCGACAACTCCCGGCGCGCGTTGGCGGATGGACAAAAGCGAGTTCGAAGATGTTTAATAAACCCATCCCTCCTCAAAAAATTCACCTGGTCGGGGCGCGTCTTATGGTCACAGCAGCTTTCGTCTTCAGCATTGCCGTCTTTGCTTTCTCCCTGCTCTTCCTGTTGCGTTATATCCAGAACGATAAATACCTGCGCGAGAACCGCGACCGCCTGGCGCGGCAGCGGCTGCAGCAGTTAAAGAATCGTGCAGACTTGGAGGCGCAGATAGAGGCCGACCGGCGCGCGTTGGAAGCGGCGCGTCAGGCACTACGTAAACAGGCGGGCGGCGACAACCAGACCGGACGCCGCGACATCGAACACGCCGCTTAAACTCTAACTCCAAGCATGCTTCCACGCACGGGCGCGCTCCACTCGCGTGCCCAGCGCGCTCGTTCCTTCACGCACGACGGCTCGCGGCGCGCCTCTCACCCGGCAGCACCCCTTCACCGTCAAACACGGTCGCGTTAAAACCGGCGCGGAAAGTTCAACCATTTTGCGCCCGCTTTCCTTCGGTTTCGGAGCCTTTCTTGCGGCTGCGTCGAGGTCGGTGCTACCATCCTTGGGCAACAAACAGACCACTAATTTATTTGACGAACGCGCGGCCAAAGTTTCAGGCCGACGCACGGGAATTTGAGCGACGAGATGAGCGAAGAAAAACCAACTTTCAAAGTTACAGACCGGCGTCTGTTCAACCCTGACGGCACGCCCCGCGACATCGAGCGCGAGACCGAAGCAACCGCAGCGGCGGAAAGCGCGCCCGCCGCCGCTGCCGTAACATCGGCTGAGGCGACGACAGGCGCGACGGCTCAAACTGCCGCGCCTCAACCGGAAGCCGCGCGGCGCGAGCCTTCCGAGCCGCCGCCTCCGGTCGAAACATCGCGCGAGGCGCGCACGGCTTCGCCGCCTTCTGCTTCGGCCTCCTCCGACGCGGCGGAAGATGCGGCGGGCGACCCGACGGCCTTCGCCAATCTCGTGATGTTCATCGCCTCGCCCGCCGCCGCGGCGATGGGCATGACGGAGCATCCCGGCCTTGCGCCCGGCGAACTCGACCTGCCGCTCGCCAAGCATTGCATAGACCTGCTCGGCACGATTCAACAGAAGACGCGCGGCAACCTCGGCATGCAGGAGCAGCAAATTCTCGAAGGGCTGCTCTCCGAACTGCGTATGCAATACATCTCGCTCACCCCGACACAGCGCGCGCCTGCGCCCCCGCGCGGCTTCTCCGGCAGCGACATCACGGGCGGCAGGTAAGTTTCAAGTTACAGGTTTCAAGTTTCAGGACTGAACAGTGCTTCGTTCTTTAACTTGAAACCTGCAACCTGAAATTTGAAACCTTATGAAGTTCACTCTACTCGGCACAGGCACTTCGACGGGCGTGCCCTCCATCGGCTGCGAATGCGAGACGTGCACGTCGGACGACCCGCGCGACCGGCGTTTGCGCGTCTCCGTGCTGGCCGAGCACGACGGGCAGAGCGTCCTCATCGACACTTCCTCCGACTTCCGACAACAGGCGCTTCGCCAGAAACTCCGGCGGCTCGACGCCGTGCTCATCACGCACTGTCATGCCGATCACATCTTCGGACTCGACGACATACGACCGCTCAACTTTCGCCACGGCGCGCTCGGCGTCTATGCCAACGAGCGCGCATGGCGCGACATCCGGCGCATCTTCCAATACGTCTTCGAGCCTTCGCACTTCGGCGGCGGCCTCCCGCAGGTCGTCGCGCACACGGTCATGGACGGCGCGCCGTTTTGCCTCAGTCGAAACTTTCAGGTAACGCCGCTCGAAGTCATCCACGGGCGTCTGCCCGTCGTCGCCTATCGCTGCAACGATTTCGCCTACGCCACAGACCTCAGCGAGATTCCGCCCGCGACGCTCGACAATTTGCGCGACCTCGACGTGCTCGTCCTCGACTGTCTCCGGCTCACCGCGCACCCGACGCACCTTTCGCTCGAACGCTCGTTACAATACATCGAAGAACTCAAACCGCGCCGCGCCTACCTGACCCACATCGCGCACGACATCAAACACGCGCGCGACTCCGCGCTGTTGCCCGACGGAGTCGAATTCGGCTACGACGGGTTGGAGATAACGGCATAGCCAATAGTCAGTTGTCCGTAGTCCGTTGCATGTGGCTCTCACATGAGTGACTAAAGATAGACTGTCTCAACTAACGACAGACAAAAAACAACTGACAACTGACTACGGACAACCGACAGCTTTTTATGCGCCTCTTTCACGGAACTGACAACGCGGAGATCGTGAGGCCGACCGTGCTGACGCTCGGCGTGTTCGACGGGCTGCATCTCGGACACCAGTTGATCATGCGAACGGTGGTCGAGCGCGCGCGCGCCGTGCAGGCCGTGCCGACGGCGATCACGTTCGACCCGCACCCGCGCGCCGTGCTGCACCCCGAATCCGCGCCGCCCCTCTTGCAGACCTTCGACCAGAAGCTCGAAGCCTTCGGCGTGCTGGGAATCGAGCAGGCCATCGTCATCCGCTTCGACGCGGAGTTCGCTCAGGTGAGCGCGGAAGATTTTTTGCGCGAGGTGGTGCGCGAGCGTTTGCAGGCGAGGGAAGTTTATCTCGGTCGCGGCTTCGCGTTCGGGCGCGGGCGCGAGGGGAACATAGAGTTGTTGCGCGCGGCGAGCGGGCGTCTCGGCTTTCACGCGGACGAGGTGGCCGAGGTGCGTCTGCGCGGACGCCGGATCAGTTCAAGCCGGATTCGCGAGCTGCTGGCGGCGGGGCGCGTGAATCTGGCGCGGCGCATGCTGGGGCGGCCTTACGGCGTCGAGGGGCGCGTCAGGAGCGGCGACGAGCGCGGGCGCACGCTCGGCTTTCCGACGGCCAACCTGCAACCGCAGAATCGCGTCATCCCGCAGACGGGCGTTTACGTGACGGCGACTTTGATCGAGGGCGTGTGGCGGCGGAGCGTCACCAACGTCGGCACGCGCCCTACTTTCGCATCGCGCGCGGCGGAACCTTCCGTCGAGACTTTCGTGATGGACTGGCAGGGCGACCTCTACGGCGACGTGGTGCGCGTGCGCTTCCTGCATCGCCTGCGCGCCGAGCGAAAGTTCGCCTCCGTCGCCGAGTTGAAGGCGCAGATAGACAGAGATGTCTCGCGCGCCGCGCGCTATTCCTCACGACGCGGCGTGCGTCGCTCGTTGTCGACCATCTGCCGCGTGCAAACTGACTGAAAGCAGAAGCGCGCGTGTCGGCTGACGGCGCTGACGCCGCACGTCGGTTGCCGCCCTTCTTCTACGGCGCACAGCCGCCTGTTCCGTCCGAGTCCGCTTGAGAACCCCACGAATATCGCCCGCGCGAAAGTTGACGCGCGGCGTGCGGAATAAACTTAAATCGCATCTAAATTGCGTCCCGCAGCGTACAAGGAATGAACGCAACTGTCATAG
>DASQDV010000609.1:0-4884 GCA_035633995.1 Pyrinomonadaceae bacterium
TTTCGCCTCATCGGCAGCTATCACCGCATGCCCCGACTCCCCGACTAAGCGTAGAAAAACGCCCCGCGCGAAAACTCTGCGCCCCTCTTTTACGTAACATGTCTGACCCCTTTTGGCTGGTCGCCCCGAACGCGATGACAGATGTGAATACGTTTACGTTTCAAACCCTCCACACGCCGCACGCGTTTGTGACGCTCGCGTCGCTGCGCACGCTTCTTGCGCGCCCGCTCGCGATTCTCTGCGTGCTGTTGTGCGCCGGGGTCGTGGTCTGCGCGCGGCAGCAAGCGACGCTCTCGCCGGAGAAAGACCCGACGACGATCATCGTCGAAGGCGAGAGCGCGGGAGACGTGTTCGGGATGGGTCGCTCGGTCGTCGTGCGCGGGACGGTCAAGCATGGCGTGATGGCTTTTGGCGGCGATGTCGTAGTCGAAGGGCGCGTCGAAGGCGACGTGGGCGTCATCGGCGGCACGATCACCCAGCGCGAAAATTCTTACATCGGCGGCGACGTACTCGTCATCGGCGGCGCGTATCATCACGGCAAGACCGCGCCCGGTCGTAATCCGGAGACGCAGACGATCATGTTCGCGGGCTACGAAGAGGAGTTGCGCGAGTTGGGGCGCAACCCCGCCTCGCTGCTCGAACCGAAATGGACAATGGCGTCGTTCGGCCTGCGCGTGCTCTCCATCCTTTTCTGGTTCATCATCTCGCTCGGCCTGACCGCCGCCACGCCGGGCGCGATCAGTCGCGCGGCGACGCGCTTGCAGTTGACGAGCCTGCGCGTCGCGGCCATCGGCTTCGTGGCGGCAATCGTGCTGGGTTTCGGCGTGCCCGTCGCGCTCCACCTGCTGCCGCCCGTGCTCGGCCTCTTCGTCGGCGCGCTCTCGATCCTCCTGCTGCTCGTCGCCTATCTCTTCGGGCGCGTGGCGATTCACGCGGCGACGGGGCGCTGGCTGCAACGCCTCTTGCTCGCTGAAGATCAGCGATCAGAATCCGTGGCGCTGCTTTTGGGCGCAACGTTCTGGGCGGTCGTGCTCTCGCTGCCGTACCTGTGGGCGCTCGCCGTCGCCGCTCTGGTCGTCGTGAGTCTGGGGCTGGCGCTGACGGTGCGCTACCGCATCGGCTGGAAGCAGCCCGCGCGCGCTTGATTTCAACTCGCCTGATTGGTTAATCTCACCTTTCTTCCCCCAATATTTTCGCGTTTATAAGGCGACTAAACGAGGTCGCCGCGCGTCTAACTTGTTGCGGCGCAATTGCTACTCTGCGCGCACTCCCCCGAAAGCTTCTCTGTGCGAAAGTCGCCTTCGAAGATAAGGCGCGGCGGGGCGAACATAAACGCCGTCCCGACGTAAAACTTTAATCGCTCCAATTAACCGTTAATCCACGACCGAAAGAGCACCCAGATGAAAAAGCACTTTTTGACCTTTGCCTTCGCCGCGCTTGCGCTCGGCCTGAGCGTCGTCAATGCACAAACTCCGGCGACCGGCGCGGGAGGGACAACCGCCGCGCAGCCGCAGGCCGACCCCGAAATCACGGCCAATCGCGCGCTCGGCGACGTGATCGCCATCAACGCCGCGGCGAAAGATTTGACGCTCAAAACAAAAGCGGGCAATCGCGTCCTCGTCGTCTTGAACGACGCCACGGTCGCCATGCGCACGCAGCCGGGCGCGACCAACGTTGAAGGCGCGACCAAGATCACGCTCGCAGACATCTCGGTCGGCGACCGCGTGCTGGCGATGGGTAAAACCGCCGACGACCGGCAAACAATCCCCGCGCGCACGCTGATCGTGATGACGAAAGCGGACATCGCCAAGAAGCACGAGCGCGACCGCGCGGAGTGGCAGCGGCGCGGCATTCTCGGAACCGTCACGGCCTTGAACCCCGCGACGAAAGAGATCACCGTGTCGGCTTCCACCCCCGAAGGCTTGAAGCCTCTGGTTGTGGAGACGGCGGGCGAGAAGGTTGTGTTTCGCCGTTACGCGCCGGACTCCGTGAAGTTTGCGGATGCGAGGTCGAGCAGTTTCGCGGAAGTGAAGGTTGGCGACCGCCTGCGCGCGCTTGGCGAACGCAGCGCCGACGGCACGCGTTTCACGCCCGAAGAAGTCGTTTCCGGCTCGTTCCGCCAACTCGTCGGCACGGTCACGGCAATTGACCCGGCGACGAACGAGATCAAGATCACGACGCAGGACAAAAGGCCGCTCACCATCGTCGTCAACAACGATTCGAACCTGCGTCGGCTGCCGCCGCAAATGGCGCAGTTTATGGCGCAGCGCGCGGCTGGCGGCGGCGCAGGCGGTAACGGGCAGGGCGGCGGCAGACCCGCAGGCGGCGCAAACCCGCCGCAGGGAGCGGCTGGCGGCGAGCCGGGAGCAGGTGGTGGTGGCGGCGGTCGTGGCGGCCAGCGCCGGATGATGGGCGGCGGCGCCGGTGGCGGTGGCGGTCGTGGCGGCTTTGACCCGCAGGAAATGCTTGAGCGCATGCCGCAACTCACGCTCGCCGAGTTGAAACCGGGCGACATGATCGTCGTCTCCAGCACGCAGGGCGCAGACCCGACGCGTCTGACGGCTATTGCGCTTGTCGCCGGAATGGACGCCGTTATCAACGCGATAGCAGCGCGCCCCGCGACGCCGAACATCGGCGGCGGTCAGGATTTGGGGATGCCGGGCGGCATTGATCTCGGCATCGGCCTTCCGTAAACGGCAAAAATAAAGACGGGCGAGGTGTAACCTGAGTCGCATTTCGCTCGTCTTTTACTATTCGTGCTTAAAAAAGCAGGGAAATTTAAGTTGAGAGTCTCTCTACAAGGAATCATGAATTTATCATCGAATTTAATCACACGCGGTTTCGGTTTTATCCTGAGTTTTGTGCTCATGGCGGCGATAGCCACCGCGCAGGGCACCGGCAGTTTGCGCGGGACGATCACGGACGAGTTCGGCGGCATCGTCATCGGCGCGACCGTGACGCTCGTTGACGCGAGCGGCAAGGAGCAGACGGCGACGACGAACGACGAAGGCATCTACGTCTTCAACAATCTCGCGCCGGGCGCCTACACCGTGCGCGCCGCGACGACGGGTTTTGCGCTCTACGAAAGCACGGCGCTGCAAGTCGCCGCCGGTCGGCGCACAGACCTCGACATCAAGCTGACCGTGACGCTCGAAGATCAGGACGTGACCGTCTCCGCCGAAACGCCCGTCAGCACCGAAGCCGAAAACAACCAGAGCGCGCTCGTCATCAAAGGCACAGACCTCGACTCCTTGCCCGACGACCCGGACGATCTCGCCGCAGCCTTGCAGGCGCTCGCCGGGCCTTCCGCCGGGCCGGAGGGCGGGCAGATTTTCATAGACGGCTTTACGGGCGGGCGCATTCCGCCGAAAGAATCCATACGCGAAATTCGCATCAACTCGAACCCTTTCTCGGCAGAGTTCGACCGTCTCGGCTTCGGGCGCGTAGAGATTTTGACGCGCCCCGGCACGGACAAAGTGCGCGGCCAGACCTTCTTCAACTTCGGCGACGAAAGCCTCAATTCGCGCGACCCGTTCGCCGAACGCCGCGCGCCTTACCAGATGCGCAGCTACGGCGGCAACCTGAGCGGCCCGATCCAGAAAGGCAAGTCCTCTTTCTTCGTCGATTTCGACCGCCGCGAAAACGACGGCAACGCCATCATCAACGCGCAGTTCATCGAACCGACGACGTTCGCTCTCGTCGGCATCAACCGCACGCTCGTCGTGCCGCAGCGCCGCCTGAGTTTCAGCCCGCGCGTCGATTACCAGTTGAACCCGACGAACACGCTCGTCGCGCGCTATCGCTACTCGCGCGGCAATCAAACCAACCTCGGCGCGGAGGAATTTTCGCTCGACGTTGACCCGTTCTTCGGCGTGGAGCGCACCTACAGCCGCAACAACAGCAACCATACTTTTCAACTCACCGAGACGGCCATTCTCAGCCCGACCGTGATCAACGAGACGCGCTTCCAGTTCGAACGCGAGATGAGCGCGTCGGGCGGCGACATCTCCGCCCCCGTCATCGCCGTGCGCGATGCCTTCACGGGCGGCGGGTCGGGCGCAGGGCCTGCCCAAAACACCGGCACGCGCTACGAATTGCAAAACTACACTTCGTTCACGCTCGGCCTGCATTCGCTGAAAGCGGGCGTGCGCGTGCGCAGCATCAACATCACGGACAGCACGCAGCAGGGATTCAACGGCTCTTACGTCTTCGCCGGTCTGCCCGGCCTGTCCTCGATTGACCAGTTTCGTCTCTACCAGCAGGGCGCGGCGGGCGTTTTGCCGACGCAGTTGAGCGTCAGCGGCGGCAACTTCGAAGCGAGCGTCAGCCAGGTGGACTTTGGCGCGTTCATACAGGACGACTGGCGCTTGCGCAAAGACCTTACGCTCTCCGCAGGCTTGCGCTACGAGAGGCAGACGAACATCAGCAGCAATTTCAACTTCGCGCCGCGCCTCGCCTTCGCCTATTCGCCCGGCGCGGGCGCGCGCCAACCGAAGACCGTCATTCGCGGCGGCTTCGGCATCTTCTACACGCGCTTCGGCGAAAACCTGACGCTTCAGGCCAACCGCTTCAACGGCCAGAACCAGCAGCAGTTCATCATCTCCGCGCCCGCACCCGGCGACACCTCCGACCGCGCGGAACTGGCGCGCGCTCTGCTCACGCGCTTTCCCGATTTGAACGCCGTGCCGTCCGTCGCCGAGTTGAGCCAGTTCGCCGTGCCGCAGACGACGCGCGTGGTCGCGCCCGACCTGCAAGCGCCCTACACGATTCAATCAACGGCGAGCGTCGAGCGCCTGCTCCCCGGTCGCGTCACGATGACGGTGAGCTACGTCAACACGCGCACGCTGCACCTGCTGCGCACGCGCAACATCAACGCGCCGCTGA
>DASQDV010000610.1:0-3830 GCA_035633995.1 Pyrinomonadaceae bacterium
TCCGTCACGATGCCGCCCTTGCCGACTTCGCCGCGCCCCACCTCAAACTGCGGCTTGATGAGCGTGACGATGCGACCGCCCGCCTTCAACTGCCCGACGAGCGCGGGCAGCACTTTCGTCGCCGAGATGAACGACACGTCCATCACGATCAGGTCGAAGCGCACGCCGAACGCTCCCGGTTCAAGATGGCGCGCGTTTAGGCCCTCGTGGACTTCGACGCGCGCGTCCGTCCTCAGACGCCAATCGAGTTGGTTATGCCCCACGTCCACAGCGACCACGCGCCGCGCGCCGCGCTGCAACAGGCAATCGGTGAAACCGCCCGTCGAAGCGCCTACGTCGAGGCAGACGAAATCGCGCACGTCCAGCTTGAAGGCTTCGAGCGCGGCTTCGAGTTTCAGCCCGCCGCGCCCGACGTAGCGCGCAGCCGGGTCGTCCGCGCCGCGCACGCGAATCAACGCGTCCGGCGCGAAACTCTCAGAAGCCTTCTCGACGCGCTGCTCGCCCACGAGCACCAAGCCCGCCATGACGAGTGCCTGCGCGCGCGTGCGCGAGGGCGCGAGTCCGCGCTCGACCAGCAACTTGTCTATCCGCTCGCGTTTCATCCGCGTCATACTTTAACGCTAAACCGGCGTCGCCGCCCACGCCCGCCCGGAGAAGGCGCGGCTGACATGAACACCATGCGAACATAAAAAATGGCCGGACGCATTAAGCATCCGGCCATTTTTAACTTTCCTCCTGGATTGAAATTTACGCGGGCGGCGGGCCTTCAAAGAGGTCTTTGATGCGGTCAATGTTGCGCCTCGGCCCGCGTCGCTCTTCGCGCCGCTGCTCGCGCCTCTGGCGGCGACGCTCGCGGCGTTCTTCAAAGAAGTCGTCGTCGTCGTCGTTCCTTCTCTCGTCGCGGCTCACGTTTTCGCCACGCGCTTCGACCTGACGCGGCGCGGGGATGGTTTCGACCAGACGGGGCTTCGGCTCGGCGGCGCGGGGCGCGGGCTTCGCGTCCTCTTTACGTTCTTCCCGGCCCGCCGCTGCGGGAGGCTTCGCCTCCGTTTCCACCGCCTCGGCGCGCGCCGGTCGGGTATCGCCGACGGCGACGCCCTCCTTCGCCGGGTCGAATTCCTCGAACACCACCGGAGCGCCGGTCTGCGCCTGTACATCTGTGGCGGCCTGCGCGGGCGGCGGCGTCTGGTCGGCCGGCTGCGCGGCGTCAGTCTGTTGTGTCGTCTGGCTGTCGGTTTGCGACGCGGCGACCTGTTGCCGCTGCTGGTAGAAGCGAAAAGCGAGAAGACTGACCACGCCGCCCGCCAACGCCGAGATCAACACCAGCGCAATCGGCCATTGACGGCGGCGACGGCGCACGGCCGGGTTGCCCGCGAGCGGCACGACCGGTTGCGCCACCTGCGCCTCCACCGCGTCGAAGCGCGGCGTCGAGAGCGCGCTGTCCGAAGCGGTCACGAGCGTCTCTTCGCGTTCAACCGGCGTCGTCTCGAAAAATTTCTGCGTCTCTTCCATTTACTCTCCCGACGATAAAGCGTCCTACTAAATTACTCCGGCAAACTAATCTGAAAACTCAATTGCAAATCACAGGCCACCCGCTCTGCCGCGCTTTGCGGCCATCCCGGTTTGCGTCGCCGCGCAAGCGCCTCGTGCAGCCAACTCCTTAGATGTCCCTGTTTACGTCGTTACTGTCCGCAATAAATTGCAAATTTATGACTTTCAAACTGCGCGTCCTGCGTATCGCTAACAACAGGAAACAACCGCCCGCGTGTTCGAAATCGTGTCTCCCGGCACGAAAAGCGCGCCGCTTCCCTGTGCAGGGGGCGGCGCGCGTCTTCGGTCTCGATAATTCGCCGTTCAGTTCAGCTTCGCACCGCCGGACGATTGCCCGCGCGCCGCTCCTCCAACACCTCTACGCTCTCCTTGACGCGCGTGTAGATGCCGTCGGCGTCGAGGCCGTATTTGGCGAGCAGGAGTTGCGCGTCGCCGTGTGTCACGAGGCGGTCGGGCACGCCCATGCGCACGACGCGCACCCCGTCGAGCAGGCCGTTTTCTTCCAGAAGTTCCATCACCGCCGAGCCGAAGCCGCCCGCGAGATACGCTTCTTCGACGGTCAGGATCAGGCGCTTCGTGCGCGCCAGCGCGAGCAGGAGTCCCGCGTCGAGCGGCTTGACGAAACGCGCGTTGACGATTGTTGCACGAATGCCGTCGCGCGCCAGTCGCTCCGCCGCCTGCAAGGACGGGTGCACCATCGAGCCGTAAGCCAGGATGGCGACATCGCCTCCCTCGTCGCGCAGGATTTCGCCCCGCCCGATCTCCAGACGCTCGGGCGCGCGCGCGATGTCCGCGCCGACGCCGTTGCCGCGCGGGTAGCGCATCGCCGCCGGGCCTTCATGCTCGATCATCGTGTAGAGCATGTCGCGCATCTCGCCCTCGTCCTTCGGAGCCATCACCACCATGTGGGGCACGGCGCGAAGGTACGCGATGTCTAAGAGGCCGTGATGCGTCGGGCCGTCGCCGCCGACAATGCCCGCGCGATCCATGCAAAACTTGACGTTCAAGTCCTGTATGCAAACGTCGTGTACGAGTTGGTCGAAACCGCGTTGCAGGAAGGTCGAGTAGATGGCGCAGACGGGCTTCAACCCTTCCGTTGACATGCCGGCGGCAAACGTTACGCAGTGCTGCTCGGCGATGCCCACGTCGAAGGAGCGTTCGGGAAACTTCTCCAACGCCTGATCTATCCCTGTGCCGTCGGGCATCGCGGCGGTCAGGGCGACGATCTTTTCGTCGCGCTCCATCAACTCGCAAAGCGTACGGCCTAAGACCGCCGTGTAGCTCGGCGCTGCGGCCTTCGACTTGACGGCAGCGCCCGTCTTCGGATCGAACGGCCCTGTGGCGTGCCACGCGTAATAGTTCTTCTCGCGCGCCGGAAAGCCTTTGCCCTTCGTCGTCAAGGCGTGGACGATGACGGGACTATCGGTGATCTGTTGCGCTTCGCGCAGGGCGTGGACGAGCGCCTGTGTGTCGTGGCCGTCAACGTAGCCGATGTATTTGAAGCCGAGTTCGTTGACGAGCGCGCCGGGCAGCACGGCGGCTGCAATCGCGTCCTTCACGGTCTTGGCCGCGTGATGCAGGCGCTCTCCGAACGAAGGCACGGCGCGCAGCGCCTCGCCCACCTCGTCCTTGAAACGGTGATAGCCCTGTGCCTCGCGCAGCCGGTTCAGGTAGCCCGTGAGCGCGCCGACCGCCGGGGCGATGGACATCTCGTTGTCGTTCAGGAGCACGACGAGGCGCGTCTTCAAATGCCCCGCCTGATTGATCGCCTCCATCGCCATGCCGCCCGCGAGACTCGAATCGCCGATGAGCGCGGCGACGTGATGCGACTTGCCTTCGCGGTCGCGCGCAATCGCCATCCCGAGCGCGGCGGAGAGCGACGTGGAAGCGTGCCCCGCGCCGAACGTGTCGTACTCGGATTCGTCGCGGCGCAGGAAACCGCTCAGCCCGTCGTACTGTTTGATCGTGGCGAGTTGATCGCGCCGCCCCGTCAGGATTTTGTGCGCGTAGGCTTGATGCCCCACGTCCCAGACGAGGCGATCTTGCGGCGTCTCGAACGCGTAGTGGAGCGCGACGGCGAGTTCGACCGCGCCTAAGCTTGCGCCCGTGTGGCCGCCGACGCGCGCCATCGTCTCGATAATGTGTTCACGGATTTCGGCAGCCACCTCCGGCAACTGCTCAAGCGGAAGCCGCCGCAAATCGGCGGGCGAATTGATGTGCTGTATCAGTCTCATTTCGCCGCGCATTGTAACGCGAGACGCACCCGCGTTGCACGTCAC
>DASQDV010000611.1:0-2731 GCA_035633995.1 Pyrinomonadaceae bacterium
GATCAACCTGCCAGCCGTAACTCCCGTCGAACCCGAACGGCCTCGCGTTCACCGGTTTCGAATCCTCACGAAACGCCCCGCCCGCGCCGGACGTCAAAACCCGCGACTCCTCCCGCACCTGCGCCGTCCCCTTCGTATCTACCGCAAACGCTTCGACGACAAACCCGCCCCGCAAACGCTCCACCCTCTCGTAATTAATCGCCTTCCGCACGTTCGCCAAAACTTTCGCAACGGTCAATTCACCCGTCGCCTGATTCGCCTGCTGCCGATGCGCGCCATCTCGCCCGCGCGCCTCGGGAAACACGCCGGACGCGCGCGATAGTCGCACCTGCACGCAGGACGCGAAGATTAAGATCAAGACGAGCAGCGAACTAAACTCCCGCCCGCAGCCGCCGGACGGCACGCGTATTCCAAAGTGATTCATAAGATGCTGCCTCCGGCGGCGACGGGCGTTGCCGTGTGGCTCGACTTGAAAATCCAAGCCGCGACCATTCCGCTTACGGCAGAGCCGTGAAACCTGTTAGTGGATTACCGTAGAAGGCGTCAGTCTTCCATGCCGCCTTATCCCATGTGCCGTCCTGGTCTCCGAGAACGGTGACGGGGACGATGAGGCGGTCTGTGCCGAGTTTGTTCGAGGCGGCGAGGCTGTTGTCGAGCTTGCCGCCTGCCGGGACGGTGAACTTGACGGTGCGCGCCAGCTTGTTGTTCCTGAGCACCTTCAACTCGTACTCGCCGGGGTTCTTGTCCATCAGGTGCGGAGGCCCGAAGCCCCACGCATCTCCCGACCTGTCCCACCCGCGCACGTTGTTGAAGGAGCAGCGCACCCGCGCCCACTTCGCCTTCTGCGGCGCGTCCTTCTCGTCCACGAAGTGCGTGGTGTTGTTATCCACGTCTGACTCACAACTGGGCTTGCCGACCTGCGTGCCCTCGTACATGATTCTGCCCACCTCCTTGCCCTGATAGAAGAGGTGCGGGTCTAAGTTATAGGCTTCGCCGCGCACCCAGAAGGCGACGTGGAGGATGGGTCTGTCCCAGCCCTTCAAGTCGTCCGGCGTGTAGTAGACGTAGCCGATGGGCAGTTGCCAGTCGTGATCCACGTAGTAGACGAAGTGGTTGGCAAACTTGCCGGTCTTGATCTCGTTGGAGTGAACCTTCCCGACCTTCGCCTTGCCGGTGAAGATGGTCGTGTCGTTGCCGGCCAGCTCGTTCCGCATCTTGATGCCGAAGGTGAAGGGGCCTGTGTAGGTGCTGCTCTTATCTTCGGGAATGTCGCGGCCTCCGCACGAGGTCTTCCACCAACGGCCTTGCGGTGTCTCCTCGGTCGCGCAATCGAACTTCAGAGGCGCGCTGCCCGGGATGGTGTATTCGACGTAGAGTTGGCCGCCACTGGGGATAGGCCCGTTGACGCGATATTCGATTTTCGGCACCCAACTCCACGTATCATAGTTCCCGCGATAGACGTTGAATGTGAAAGCGGTCAACTGAACGGAGTCTTTGGCGATGGTCGGCACGTCTTGCCCGCTCGACGATGTTGCCGTGGTTGCTGCTGCTGCGGATGTGTTTGCGTTGCGAGTTTCGGTTGCGGCGGGCTGTGCCGCTTCGGTCGTGCTTGGCTGCGTGGCGGCAGGCGTTGCGGTCGGCTGCGGTTTAGGCTGATTGGGTTTCGGAATCTTCGGCATACGCGGAAACTGCGCCGATGCGATTTGAAAGCTGAACAAGGCGACGATTAAAAACGCTAAAGCGGGTAACACACTCCTTCTCATCTTCTCTCTCCTTCGTGTTTTGACTGGAATCTTCCGGTCGGGCGCGCTAGTGTTCCCCGCTTGTTACCCGGCGCGCGGCGCGAGCAGTATCCGACTGTCGTTTACCCGTGTCAATGTCTATAATACGCGGCGACAATCATGAGCACACTCAACATAGATCGGTATCACGCGACGATGGGCGACGCCTCTTACAAAGCGGAGACGCGCCTGCACGATAAATTTCTGAGCGAGGCGGAGGCGACCTTCTATGTCACGCAGCGCAAACTCCCCTTCGCCCCCTGTCTCGGGCACGAGCGGCTCGTGCGCCTGCTCGTCGATAGCGGACTCGACCGCCCGCGCCTGCGCTTTCTAGAACCGGATCGCGGCGGACTGGAACGCTTCGCCAGGGCGCTCGAAGACGTGAGTTTCATCGGGCGTGTGCGCGCCGTGCGCCCCGCGACGATCATGTTCGCGGGCGAGCCGTTCGCAGACATCACGGGCGCGTTCGGTTTGACGCAGGCGCAGGAGATCAAGTTCGAGCACGCCTTCGATCTGCCGATGACGACCGCCGCGCTCGCCATGCAGTTTCGCATGGCGGCGGGCGAACGCCGCTGGCTCTCCGACTTCAGCTTGCGGCGCAACGGCGACATCGAGCGCGCCGTCGAAGTCGCAACCGCCGCTTTCGTCGGCGGCTTCAACGACACTTCGAACATGGAGGCGGCGCACCGTCTGGACATCCCCGCCGTCGGCACATCCGCGCACTACTGGCAGCAAGCCTACATCGAGTTCATGGACGAGCCGGAGATCGAGCCGCGCACGGGGCGCCCGAAACATTTCGAGCAGGTCGCCTTCGAGCGCTGGCTCGACGCCAACCCGCAGGGCACGACGCTTCTGCTCGACACGATAGACGTGTACACGGGCGCGGCGCACGCCGCGATGGCCGCCACTTCCACGCCCGAACGCCGCCGCGCCTTCAAAGGCTTCCGCGT
>DASQDV010000612.1:0-1610 GCA_035633995.1 Pyrinomonadaceae bacterium
GATGTTAAGTGACGAAGTCTGCAATCTCAAGTATGGATAAAGGACGCGCTGCATCTCCATCGTACACAGAGGCGGCGCGCGCATGCCAAGCATGCGTCTTTTATCAAGAAACTCATCGTTAAACGGCGAAAGAGCGCATGGCACGTCGGTTGCGCTTGCAGGGCGGTAGTTAAAGAAAACTTTGCTTAAAATGGAGGGAAGATAAAAGTGGGAAAACGTTTTACTGCGAGCCTGTGTGCGCTGGCTCTGTCAATTTTGGCCGCCGGATGTGCCGGTGGTGATAACACTAATGCGGGAAACAGCAACGCGGCGAACTCTAACATGAGCGCCGGGGCGACCAATACGTCGCCGGCAAGCGGTGCGGCGGGCGATGCCGAGATCGTCACAACTGAAGCGGACGGCGTGCGCACGCAGACGCGCACTTTTAGAAACAACAGCCGCGTCGAGCGCGTCGTCGTCACGACGGATACCAGAACCGGCAAGCGCACGGCGCGCGTCTATACGAGCGGCAATCAGGTGCGTGAACTGCCCGAAAGCAAAATCGATCAAGCTCTGACGGCGACCGGCGATGCCGTGGCGGACGCCGCAGGGTTCGTGGGCGACAAGGCCGAGGATGTCGGCAGGGGCGTGGCCGACAAGGCGGAAGATGTTGGCCGTCCAATTGCGGATAAAGCGGAAGACGTTGGGCGCGGCGTGGCCGATAAGGCCGAGGATGTTGGTCGCGGCGCGGCGGACAAGGCCGAGGACGTTGGCCGACCCGTTGTGAAGGGCGCGAAGAAGGTTGGCGAGAAGACAGCCGACGGCGCGAAGAAAGTCGGCGGCGCGATCAAAGACGCCGTGAAGCCGTAAGCGCGCGACACGAAAACAACAAAAGGATAAAAGGCGAAAGCCGGAATCGGCGTCGAACGCGGCGCGTCTCCGGCTTTCGCCTTTTTGTTTTTTCGTTTATGACGAAGCGCTTGTGCCCGTCGCTTCGTCCGCGCGAAGTGTTATACTTCGCCCGTCGAGCGCCCCGCGTGCGCTTGAAGCGCATTCCCGAACGAAGGAGTCTCGTTGTGACGAATACCCCGCGTTTCACACTCATCTGCCCCTGCTGCGAAGCCACGCTCATCATAGACGCGCAGACCGGCGCGCTCATCTCGCACGAAGAGAAGACCAAACCCATCGCCTCCTTCGAAGAAATGGCGAAGGGCATGGAAAAGCAGAAGCAGACCCGCGATCAAATCTTCGCGCAAGAACTCGGCTCGCTCAAAGACCGCGAACGCATCCTCGAAGAAAAATTCCGCGAAGCCATGAAACGCGCCGAGAAGGACAAAGACACTCCATACCGCAACCCGCTCGACATGGACTGACCCTTCGACTCGTTAATCAGCTGAACGTGAGAACCGCGCGACACTGATACGCCCTCGGTGTATGCCTTCGTCAGGCGAGGCTGCTTCTGAAAAATTCCTGAAGTCCGCTTTACCAGAATCTCCACCATGGCCTGCTTGCAGAACGTTCTTCCTCCCCATCCGGATTCTGTATTGTGATCGCCAACTCGCCGCCCTGTTCAGGATGCCATCCTCCCGCCAACAAGTCGTTTAAGTACCCAAACACTGTGTGACCCTGAT
>DASQDV010000613.1:0-2279 GCA_035633995.1 Pyrinomonadaceae bacterium
CGAAGCGTGCGAGATCGCGGAGAACTCGAACATCGGCGTTGCCATCACCGGCGGCGCAAGCACGAGCATTCACGGCTGCCTCATACACGACGGAGCCGACGCCGGAGTCGTCGTCTGGAATCACGCGACGAGCGACATCGAAGGTTGCGACATTTATGCGAACCGGCGCGCGAACGTCGGCGTCAGCGACAAGAGCGTCGTCGCTATACGCCGCTGTCGCATCCACGACGGCGAGAACACGGGCGTCTTCACACACCGCGACGGGCAGGCGATGATTGAAGCCTGCAACATCTATCAACATGCGGAAGCCGAGATCGCCGTGACGAGCGGCGGGGACGTGCGACTCAGCAACTCTCAGATTCACGACGGGCAAGCGCACGGCGTCTCCATTCACGACGGGGGGCAGGTATCGCTGGAAACGTGCGATGTTTTTCGCAACCGCGCTTCGGGCGTGCACGTTGACGCAAACGGCGTCGCCGTCGCGCGCGGGTGCCGCATCAACGATAACGGCCACGTCGGCGTCAGTTGCGAAGCGGGCGGCGCGGTCGAAGTCGAAGGTTGCGACTTGACCGGGAACCGCGTCGCTGCGTGGGAGACGGATCACGGGTCGCGTGTCGTGAGTCGCAACAATCGTTTGGTTTAAGGAACGTAGCAATCGCGTTTGGTTTAAGAGTCGTAACAATCGTTTGAGAGCCGGAAGGGAAAGTTTATGTCAGACGGGCAACAGGTTTTACGTGAAGGTCAGACGGTGCGCACGGAGCCTTCGGGCATGGCGTGCACGGCGGAGAAATTGCTCGGCGCGGGCGGGCAGGGCGAAGTTTATAAGGCCAGTCTGGGCGGCGAGGCGGTGGCGCTCAAATGGTTTTTTCCGCAGATGGCAACGCAGGAACAGCGCGCGGCGATTGAACTTCTCGTGCGCAAAGGCGCGCCGAGCGAGCACTTCTTGTGGCCGCTCGAACTTGCCGTTGACGAACAGGTGGAAGGCTTCGGCTACGTGATGGGTTTGCGCCCGCCGCGTTTTAAGAACATCGTCGACTTGATGAAGCGGCGCATCGAGCCGACGTTTCGCGCGCTTGCCACCGCCGGATTTCACCTTGCGCACAATTATCTGCTGCTCCACACGCAAGGTTTCTGCTACCGCGACATCTCTTTCGGCAACGCGTTCTTCGACCCGGCGACGGGCGACGTGTTGATCTGCGATTGCGACAACGTTGCGCCCGACGGGCGTGGCACGCTCGGCGTTCTCGGCACGCCGCGTTTCATGGCTCCCGAAGTCGTCTTAGGCACGGCGGTTCCGAGCACGCAGACCGATCTGTTCTCGCTCGCCGTCCTCATCTTCTACATGCTGACCGTTTCGCACCCGCTCGAAGGGAAGCGGGAGACCGAGATCAAATGCCTCGACCTTCCGGCGATGAACAAACTCTACGGCAGCCATCCCGTCTTCATCTACGACCCGGCGGACGACTCGAACCGCCCCGTCCCCGGCATACACGATAACGCGCTCGCCTTCTGGCGCATCTATCCGCAATTTTTGCGCGACACTTTCACGCGCGCTTTCACCGAAGGGATTCGCTCGCCCCTGCACGGGCGCGTCCGCGAAAGCGAATGGCGCGCGCAGATGATTCGCCTGCGTGATGCGATCATCTATTGCTCACATTGCGGGCTGGAAAATTTCTACGACGCCGAACGCCTGCGCGCGACGGGCGGCAACGCAGGCCTCTGCTGGTCGTGCGCCGTGCAACTCGTCCTTCCGCCGCGCATCCGCATCGGCAGTCAGGTCGTGATGCTCAACCACGACACAGAGCTTTTTCCGCATCACACGGACGACGACCGGCTCTACGATTTCTCACGTCCCGCTGCCGCCGTCACGCGCCACCCGTCCGACCCGAAAATCTGGGGACTGAAAAATCTCTCAGACAACAAATGGGTGGTCACGACCGCCGACGGCGCCATGCGCGATGTCGAACCGCAACGCAGCGTTACGCTCGCGGTCAAAACCCGCATTCAGTTCGGCAAGGCCGAAGGGGAAATCCGTGTCTGATGCTAACGGCTGGCGTCTGTTCGAGGACTTTGTCTCTACATGAAGTACAACCCCGCGCGCTTGAAGTGGCGGCCAGCCAGCCCTTGAGAAAGGTCTCGGCACTACCATCAAGCCGTTTTTGCCGGGTTTTAATTGAATTTCAAGCTGTCCCAGAGCGAGCCGTCAGCCAGTTCGCGCTCCTTGTCTTCCCGCCATTTTTCGAGCAGGGTGGATTCGGCGTGATCTTCGTCGGGGCTTG
>DASQDV010000614.1:0-4780 GCA_035633995.1 Pyrinomonadaceae bacterium
CTCGACGGCGAGGCCGTGAACGTCGGGAGCGGCGAGGCGACCAGCATCCGCCGCGTCGCGCGTCTCGTCGCAGACGCTTTGAACGTTCCTCTCGACGCGGTCGCGCAGGGCGAGTTTCGCCCCGGCGAGATGCGCCATCTCATCTCCGACACCACGCGCATCCGCGCCGCAGGCTACGAGCCGCAAGTCGATCTGGCGACGGGCATCCGCCGCTACATCGAATGGATCGCGCGCCAGTCGGACGTGCGCGACTATTTCGCATCAGCCGAAGCGCTGCTGCGCGCCAAAGGCATCGTGCACAAGGTCGAGGGGTAAAGGCGGAAGGGCGACGGGAATCGTCCGGGCACACCGGCAGCTCTTTTCATCTGATTTGAAAGTGGACAGGCAAACTCAGTCGAAAACATTTATCTCGGTCGTCATTCCCGCTTTGAACGAGGAAGAGACGATTGGGGCGGTGGTGCGCGCCGTGCCGCGCGAGGTGGCCTCGGAGGTCATCGTGGTTGATAACGGGAGCGACGACCGGACGGCGGAGCGTGCGCGCGAGGCGGGCGCGCGTGTCGTCTCCGAGCCGCGACGCGGCTACGGGCGCGCCTGCCGCGCGGGCGTGGCGGCGGTCGCGAAGGAGTGCGAGATCATAGTCTTTCTGGACGGCGACGGGAGCGATTGCCCGGAGTTGATGGAGCGTCTGGTCGCCCCCGTCCGCGCGGGCACGCACGATTTCGTCATCGGTTCACGCACGCGGGGCGAGCGCGAGCGCGGCAGCATGAACTTTCAACAACTCTTCGCAGGCCGCGCCGCAGGTTGGATCGTGGGCGCGCTCTACGGCGTCGGTTACACGGACATGTGCCCGTTTCGCGCGATCCGGCGCGACGCGCTCGCGCGCCTGCCCATGCGCGAAGAGACTTACGGTTGGAACCTGGAGATGCAGATGCGCGCGGCGCGCGCGCGTATGCGCATCCTCGAAGTGCCCGTCGCCCACAGGCGGCGCGCGGGCGGCGAGTCGAAAGTGTCCGGCACGTTCAAGGGCACAATCCTCGCCGGAACGCGCATCCTTTACACCGTCGCGCGCATCGCATCCGAGCGCACCTGACCGGCCACGCCGGACATGACCCAAGGCTTTACACAACGCAAGTCTTTACACAACTCAGGGCTTTTATGAAATACACAAGATTTCTCGCCGCGCTCCTCCTGCTCGCGTCCGCCCCGTTGACTTCACACGTTGCCAGAGCGCAGGTGGCGACCTCTCCTCCGGCAGACGCCGCCGGGACGAAAGAGCCGACCGCCGAACAGTTGGAACTCGAACGCAAGGCGCTCGCGCTGCTCGACGAAATTATCGGCGAGACGCCTACATTGAAGCTCGTCGAAAACCGTATCCGCATCCAGACCGTCGCCGCCGAAATTCTGTGGCCGCGCGACGAGGCGCGCGCACGCGAACTGTTCAACACGGCTGCCGCCGACCTCGCCGCCATGTCGGGCGCCATCGAAACCGACGACCCGCAATACTACAATCTCGCGAACGCGGCCTCGCAGTTGCGCCAGCGGATGCTCACCACCATCGCGCAATACGATGCGAAGCTCGCGCTCGAATTCCTGCGCGCCACGCGCCCGCCGCCCCCGCCCGCGCAACCCGGCACAAACTTCCGCCAACCCGATCAGGAACTCATGCTGGAGGCGCAACTGGCGCAACAGATCGCCGCGCGCGACCCGCAGCAGGCGCTTCGCCTCGCCGAAGAGATTTTGAGTCGCGGCCTCTCCTCGAACCTCATGCCGCTCCTCGATCAACTGCGCACGCGCGACCCGGAAGGCGCCACGCGCCTGACGGGCGGGATCGTCAAAAAACTTCGCACCGCCAACTTCAGCGCCGACTACGAAGCGACCAACATCGCCAACTATTTGCTGGTGATGACGCGCACGGCGGAGAGCGCGACGAATGCGAGCGGCCAGATGGTTGCCGTCGCGAAGTCCAATCCGCGTCGCTTGCAGTTGGACGACGCCGTGCGGCGCGATCTGATTACTTCGCTGGTGAACGCCGCGCTCGGCGCGTCGAACAATCCGGCGCGTGCGGCGAACGCGGGCGGCCTGCTCTCGACCGTCAGGCAGTTGCTGCCGGAGGTCGAACGCTACCTGCCCGCGCAGGCGCCGACCGTGCGGCGTCAACTGGACAACTTTGATCGCAGAGCCGAGCCGGGCAACCCGCGAGAGTTCCGGCAGTTGATGGAGACGGGCACGCCCGACGCGCTGCTTGAAGCGGCGGCGAAAGCCTCGCCGGAGATGCGCCAGCAGTTTTACCGCACGGCGGCGTGGAAGGCTCTGGGCGAGGGCAACGCGGAGCGCGCGCGCCAGATCGTCAACACCCATGTCGAAGGCACGCGCCAACGCGAGCAGCTTTTGAAAGAGTTGGATCAGCAACTCTTCTGGCGCGCGGCCTCCGAAGGCAACATCGAGGGGGCGCAGGCTCTGCTCGCGCGCATCAAGTCGGTGGACGAGCGCGGCGGGATGCTGCTGCAACTGGCGCGCGCCGCCTTTGCGAAAGGGAATC
Source organism: Pyrinomonadaceae bacterium (assembly GCA_035633995.1). Taxonomy (GTDB): domain Bacteria; phylum Acidobacteriota; class Blastocatellia; order Pyrinomonadales; family Pyrinomonadaceae; genus JAIVJZ01. Next base: position 2,540 of record DASQDV010000614.1, read on the forward strand.
AGAAGGCCGCCGTAAATTTTCTGGACGAGGTCTGGCAGTTGATCGGGCTTCGCGCCAGAGGCCATTCGCAGTTCAGCCTCAAGTTACAACTGGCTCAGACTTAAACGCAGGCCGCTCCGGCGCGCGCCTTCGAGATCATCGAAGTGAGCATCGCGCATCTCAACGAACTCGTGGCCGCCGCCGCCGTCCTCGACGGCTTCGGGCAGGAGGCTTTCGCGCAGGACGAACTCAAGTCGCAGGAAGGCCACCTGTGGAGTTCGCTCACCGCGCAGTGCAGCGACGCGCTCGCCGCGCTCGCGCCCTCCGACTTCGACCACGCGCGCTCCGCCGCCGACAGGTTTCAGCGCCCCGAACTGCGCTTGCAGGCGCGGCTCGCCATTGCGCGCGGCGTGTTGTTGAAGGAGGGCGAACGAAACAGACGCAACACGCTACAACAGCGTCGCGGCCGGATGCGGGGCGGCATCGGGTTTAATTAACGCGGGTTAATCGCGCGCGCGAAAGACGAGAAAGTAGTCCATCGCGTCGGGCTTCACGAAGTCGTGCTGTGCGACGAGCGCAAATCCGGCGCGCTCCATTTCCGAGATGACCTTCTTGTCGTCAAGCCCGTGATCGTCGCCTGCGCCGTTGCGGTCTATGATGCCGACGAGCGCGCCCGGCGCGAGCGCGCGACGCAGGTTTCGCATCAGCCGGATCGGTTCGGCTATCTCGTGGTAAGTTTTGAGGATGAGGACGGCGTCAACGCTTCGAGCGGGCAGGAGCGGATCGTCTTCGCGGCCGAGCACCGTGCGTATGTTCGCGAGCTTTTCCTGTTCCGCACGCCCCGCGATGTGCTTGAGATATTCTTCGTTGATCTCGACGGCATAGACCGCGCCGCGCGCGCCGACCCTTCGTGCGGCGCGCACCGTGAACCAGCCCGAACCCGCGCCGATGTCCGCCACGCGCGAGCCTTCCTTGATCTGCAAAACGTCCATCACGCGGTTGATCTGAAGTTTCTCCTCACGCTTCGCGTCTTCGAAGATCGAGAGGCTGCCCGTGTAAGGGTCGCTCGTCGGGCGGTCGAGTTTGTCCGCGTCGCGCGCCGGAGTTTGCGCCGCTTTAGGTTGCTGGGCGGCGGGGGCAGCAATCTTGACGAAGCTGCTGAAGTCGTCTTCGAGATGTCTATGTTCAAACTGCTGCCCGAGGGGCGAGCCGAGCGAGCCGCCGAGCAGCGTGAAACTCGCCACCGCGCAGATGAAGATTTTCAGGAACACAGACCACGCGCGGCGATCCACTTTTGCGCCTGTCGCCTCCTGCGCGCGATCCGAAATTTCATTCTCGTCCATTTCGTCAAGCATGATGTTTACGATGAGCCGTGCCCTGATGCGGTTGCCGTGCCGGGCGGGCGCGCGATGATCTGCGTGTAGCGCGCCACCGACGCAAATTCGGGACGCGCGCCGAGCGTGCGCTCAAAGGCGAGCAGGCGCGCGTAAGTCTCCGGCGTGCCAGAGAGCGAGGCGGGCAGGTAGTCGGCCAAAACGCGCACGCCGCGCACGGCGACGACGTTCATTCCGGCCTCCGTCGCCAGAGCGCGCAAGCTCTCCGCGTCGAAAAGTCTGGCCGGGCCGCCGTAGAGCGATTCGTTGACCACGTCGGCGGCGAGCGCGCGCTCGGCTTCGTCCAGATCGTGAGCCTTCAAAGCCGCGCGCATAGCTTCGCCTGCGCGGTTGCGCGCGACGAGCGAGACCGTGCCGCCCGTGCGGACGAGCGCGGCGAGCGCACGCACAACCGCATGCGGGTCTGAGACGTATTCGAGCACGTTATGACAGACGGCAGCGTCGAACGTCTGCGGCGCGAAGAGTTCGCGCGCCCGTTCGGCTGCGGCTTGGTGAAACGTGACGCGTCCTGCGGGAAAGCCCTGCGCGAGCGCGGCATCTGCGGCGAGCGAGAGCATCGTCGCGGAAGGATCAACGATTGAAACGTGCCAGCCGAGCGCGGCGAAGCGCAGCGCAAACGCGCCCGTCCCGCCGCCGAGATCGAGAGCGCGCGGCATCTCTTCAGCGCGCGCCTGTCGCACGCCCGGCGACGCCTGCGTTTCGCGCGTCGCGCCGATGTCCGAGAGTAAGTTTTCCCACGCGATGTCGAGGCGCAGGCGACCCTCTGTGGTCTGCAAGTAGGCGGCGTAGGCGGGCGCGCCCGATTCGAAACGTTCGTCCGCGTGTGTCATCTGACGATGATGGAATGCGCGCCGCGCGCGGCGACGCG
>DASQDV010000615.1:0-2939 GCA_035633995.1 Pyrinomonadaceae bacterium
CTCGCCTGCCGTCTCCGAATTTTTTGAAGACTGTTTCTGTCCTATGGCTTAACGGTGATCGTCTCCGCGCTCTTTCTCAGAGCCTCACGATGCCGCTCATACTGTGCGACGGTCGAGTTGAAATTGAACATCAGCACCTTGGGGCCGAGCGGCGTCATGTACATCTCGTTGTAAACGTCCGTGTCGAGCGCCCCGCTCTTCAAAGACAGGTGAATCCAACGGACGCCCTTCAAAGTGACCTGCTCGCGCGCCAGCCATTCGAGCCGCTCGATGCTCGCTTCAAGCGACTTCTCCATCGCTTTCTGGAAGTCGTCCAGTTGCTCGGGCGTGACGCGCGCAGGAGCAAAGGTGATGGCGACCGAAACGTTCTGCCGCTCGTTGGTGTAAACGATCTCGGGCGCATATGCCGCGCCGTTGCGCCCGAACTTGAAGTTGATATCCTCTTTCGACATCAACTTGAATCCGGCGGGCGGCACGAAACTGACCCGCCCGTCGGCGAGTTGCACGCGTGGTGCTGATGCGGCGGCTGCTTCTTGCGCGCGCACGCTCGCGGCGGGTAACAGCGCGACCAGCAAAAACAACAGGACTGCGAACTTCATGCGCCTCAATGCTCAATTGCCCCCGAAAACTTTCGGGCGAAACGCGGGCGCGACGATTGAGTTATCGAAGACGCCGTAAGCGGCCTTCTCCGCTTCGGGCATCGGCGACTCTTCAGCCCACGCCACGTCCTCGTCAATCTCGCGCACGACGCCTGCGACGATCTCGTCAAGCTCGCTTTGCGTCGCGATGCCTTGCGTCAACAGGTGGCGCGTAAAGCGGTCGACGGGGTCGCGCTTCTCCCACATCTCCAGTTCGCCGGGCGCGATGTAGCGCTGATCGTCGTGCTCGGCGTGGCCTTTGCGCCGGTAGGTCTTCGCTTCGATCAAAACTGCGCCGCCGCCGTTTCGCGCGTACTCCGCTGCGCGCTTCGTCACTTCGTAGCAGGCGATGATGTCGTTGCCGTCAACGATGTGGCCGGGGATGCCGTATCCGGCGGCCTTGTCCGCGAGGTTCTCGACCGCCGTTTGCAAACGCGTGGGCGTCGAATAGGCGTACCAGTTGTGCTCGGCGATGATGATGACGGGAAGGCGCTGCACGGCGGCAAAGTTCAGCCCCTCGTGGAACGCGCCCGTGCTCATGCCGCCGTCGCCGATGTAGGCCATCGCGACGATGTTCTTCTTCTGCATGCGCGCGCCGAGCGCGATGCCGGTCATCACCGGGATCATGTCGCCGAGGTGCGAGATGGGACCGATGAAGCCCTTCTCCATGTTGCCGAAGTGGATGTTGAGATCGCGCCCTTCCGACGGCCCCCAGGCCTTCGCCATGTACTGCGCGAAAATCTCGCGCGGTCGAATGCCCTTCACCAAGACCGCGCCGAGATCGCGTATGAGCGGCGCGATGAAATCCTGTGGGTCTAACGCGTAGCACGTCCCCACGGCCGTCGCTTCCTGACCCAGCGAACGGAAGACGCCGCCGACAACTTTCGTCTGCCGGTATAAATTCACCAAACGTTCTTCGACGAGCCGCGTCAACAACAGGTAGCGATACAACTCCAGCAACTGCTCGCGCGTGAGGGTCGTCTCCGTCGTGCAGATCAACTCTTCGTCGGCGACGCTGCCACCCGACGCCGCACCGCCCGCGCCGTTGCCGCCACCGCCACCGCTGTCAGCGCCCTTGCGCCCCTTCGCCTCGCCCTGCTTCGACGCGCCTTTGCGTTTTGTCTCTGTCTTCATAAAAGAATGTCAGTGGTCAGTTGTCCGTCGTCAGTTGTTTCGTCTCGCACAAGTTGAGAGCCTGCGCTTGAGCCCGTCGCCCGCGCTACACATACAACGGGCAACTGCCGATGGACAACTGACGGCCTTTAAAAATGTATCGTCAATCCGTGAATGCCTTCGGCGGCCTCCATCATGGCTTCGGAGACGGTCGGGTGCGCGAAGATGGTGCGCCCGAGTTCTTCGGCGGTTGATTCGAGTTGGAGCGCAACGCCCGCTTCGGCGATCAACTCGGTGGCGTGCGCCCCGATGATGTGGACGCCGAGGAGTTCGTCGTATTTCGTCTCGCTGACGACCTTGATAAAACCCTCTTCCTCGCCGAGTATGCGCGCCTTGCCCGATGCGGAGAAGGGGAACTTGGCGACTTTCACGTCGTAGCCTTCCTTCTTCGCCGCCGCTTCCGTCAGACCGACGGAGGCGACTTCCGGGTCGCAGTAGGTGCACGAAGGGACATGGCGCATGTTGATCGGGTGCGGTTTCTGCCCCGCGATCTGCTCGACGACGAGGATGCCCTCTTTCGACGCGAGGTGCGCGAGCCACGGCGTCGGGATCACGTCGCCGATGGCGAACACGCCCGGCTCGCCCGTGCGGCAGAACTCGTCCACCTGCACGTTGCCGCGCTCGACCTTGATCTTCGTGCCTTCGAGTCCCAACCCCTGTAGGTAGGGCATGCGCCCGACGGCGACGAGGAACATCTCGGCTTCGAGGCGCACCTCAGCGCCCTTCGCGTCCTTGCCCGTCACGACGACGCCTTTGTCCGTCTTCTCCATCTTTTCAAGCCGCGTGCCGAGGTGCTGCTTGATGCCGCGCTTGCGGAAGGATTTTTCGAGTTCGATTGACACTTCCTCGTCTTCGAACGGCAACAGGTGCGGCATGAGTTCGACGATGGTGGTCTCCGTCCCGAAGCGCGAATAAACGCTCGCGAACTCGACGCCGACCGCGCCTGCGCCCATCACGATCAGAGACTTCGGCACTTCCTTGAGTTCCAATATGTGGTCGCTGTTGACGACGCGCTCGCCGTCCGTCTCGAAACCGGGAATCGGGCGCACGACCGAACCCGTCGCGATGATGATGTTCTTCGTCTCGATGGTCTGCTGTTGGCCGTCAGCAGTCGTCACCTCGACCTTG
>DASQDV010000616.1:0-4155 GCA_035633995.1 Pyrinomonadaceae bacterium
GTCCGGCGTCAGGGACGCTTCGGCGAATTCGTCTCCTGCTCGAATTACCCGACGTGCAAATTCATCAAGCGCGAGACGACCGGCATTGCGTGCCCGCGCGCGGGCTGCAAGGGCGAGATCGTGGTGAAGACGTCGAAGCGCGGCAAAATGTTCTACGGCTGCTCGGAGTATCCGAAGTGCGACGCGGTTTACTGGGACAAGCCCGTAAGCGAGCCTTGCCCCGAATGCCGCGCGCCGTTCCTTTTGGAGAAGACGACGAAGAAGGGCACGACGCGCTCGTGCGCCAACGAGGAGTGCGCCTACAAGTCTGAGGCGTTGCCCGACGTGCCGCCGGCGACGAAGCCGGATGCGAGCGGGCGCGGTTCGCGCCTCGCCTCTTGAGTTAGTAGTTAACAGTCAATTCGTTGATGGGGGCGAGCATGCGCGTGCTCGCCCCGTTCTTTTTTGCGAGCCTTACATTATTTTCTGCGAGCCTTCCGTGCCCCTGCGGCGGGTGCGACGCGGCGCGGCGGGCGGGCGAGAAATTTTGTTGACGGGCGCGCGCGGGTTATTTCCTCGTCGGCGATGTCGCCGCCGCGCTCGACCCCGCCTCGTCGCACGGCGTCCTCAAAGCGATCATGTGCAGGTTGATGTCGGCTCACCTCGCCGCCCGCGTCTTTGCGCGCAGCCTGACGGAACAGGAGGCCGCGCAAAGGTATTGCGACCGGGTGCGCGAATGGTTCGAGCACGACGTCGCGCGTTTGAAGGAACTCTACGCGATCTTCGATCCGCACGCCGGACGCGCCCCGTGTGCAGTGGCGGCGGAAGAGTAAACACCCCGCCCGAAGTCCTTCGTCCCGCTCTCTTGCCCGGTGCGTTGAAACTTTCCCGCCCCTGTTGGAGTATAATCAATTCCCTTGAAGGGTATTTCCGCTCGCCTGTTCGCAGGTTTAATCTTTCAGTCAACAATTTAGGAGCCTATTTTATGTTTCGACGCAAGACCGCCGCAGTCGCACTGCTCGCCTGTTCGCTGTTGCTGAACAGCTTCCCGCTCATGGCGCAGCAACCGGCTGCCGCGCCCACCCCTGCCACTGCGACGGCGCAGACGCCCGATCCGAACGATCCCATCGCGCGCATCAAAGACGAAGGCATGAACCGCTCGCAGGTGATGCAAACTTTAAGTTATCTCTCCGACGTGATCGGGCCGCGCCTGACCAACTCGCCCGGCATGAAGCGCGCCAACGAATGGACGCGCGATCAGATGGCGAAGTGGGGCATGCAGAACGCGCACCTCGAAGCGTGGGGGCCGTTCGGGCGCGGGTGGACGCTCAAGCGTTTCTCGGCGGAAGTCGTAGAGCCTTTGAACGTCCCGCTCATCGCTTACCCGAAGGCGTGGTCGCCGGGCACGAACGGTGTGCTGAACGCCGAGGTCGTCTACGTGGATGCGACGGACGCGGCGGGCTTGGAAAAGTATCGCGGCAAATTGAAAGGGGCGATAGTCCTGACCGCTCCCATCCGTGAAGTCAAAGCGCACTTCGAAGCGCTCGGCACGCGCCTGACGGAGAAAGAGTTGCTCGCGCTGGCCGACGCGCCCGATCCGGCCTTAGCCGTGAGGCGTCCCGGCCAGCAGCCGACGCCCGAACAGATCGCGCAGTTTATCTTTGCCTTGAAGAAGGCGAACTTCCTGATGGAAGAAGGCGCGGCCTTGCTCGTCGATCCGGGTCGCGGCGACGGCGGCACGCTCTTCGTCCAGTCGGCCAGCGTGCCGCAGCCCGTGCCGGATGTAACCGATCTCACTTCCTTGCAGTCGTTCTTCCGGCGCGGCGTCTCGGCTTACGACAAGAGCGCGCCGAAACTCGTCCCGCAGATCGTCGTCGCCGTCGAGCACTACAACCGCATGATGCGCATGCTTCAGGCGAACGAGAAGGTTCGCATGAACGTCAACCTCGACGTGCAGTTTCAAGATCAGGATTTGATGGGCTACAACACCATCGCCGAAATTCCCGGCAGCGACCTCAAAGACGAAGTGGTGATGCTCGGCGGCCACATGGACTCCTGGCACGGCGGCACGGGCGCGACCGACAACGCCGCCGGTTGCGCCGTCGCGATGGAGGCCGCGCGCATCCTGCAAACGCTCGGACTCAAACCGCGCCGCACCATTCGCGTCGCCCTCTGGAGCGGCGAGGAGCAGGGGCTGCTCGGCTCGCGCGCCTACGTCAAAGAGCACTTCGGCGAGATCGTTACGCCGACGCCGCAACCCACGCCCCCCGGCGCGGGTGAAGGCCGCCCCACCGCCGCACCGACGCCCGCGCCGCGCGGCAGGCTCGTGACCAAACCCGCATACGACAAGTTTGCGGGCTACTTCAACCTCGACAACGGGACGGGCAAGATCAGGGGCGTCTACCTGCAAGGCAACGAGGCCATCCGCCCGCTGTTCCGCGCGTGGCTCATGCCCTTCCGCGACATGGGCGCGCAGACGCTCTCCATCTCCAATACGGGCGGCACAGACCACCTCGCCTTCGACGCCATCGGCCTGCCCGGCTTCCAGTTCATACAGGATGAAGTCGAGTATGAGACGCGCACGCACCACTCGAATCAGGACACTTTCGACCGCATACAGGCCGACGACATGAAACAGGCCGCCACCATCATGGCCGCCTTCGTCTACCAGGCCGCCATGCGCGACGAAAAACTCCCGCGCAAACCAGCGCCGCCGCGATAAGACGAAAGCACAACGGAAAAGGTAAAAGGGGTAAAGGTCAAAGGGGAAGACGGAGAGCCTGTGTGCTTTCCATCTTCCCCTTTGACCTTTACCCCTTCCCCTTTTCCCTTATGTATTGATCCCCGATGCTGCGCCGTCTGCGAGTCGCACCCAGCCTTCGGGCGTGTGGACGAAGTTTTCGATGGAGGCGGTTGAGAAGGCGGCGCGGTCGGGTTGCCACGCAAGGCGTTTGACTTCGATGTAAGGGTGCTCGACGCGTATGACGTTGAAGGAGTTGACTTCGCCGCGCACGCGCGTTGAAGTGGCCGTGCCCGCCTGCACGACGAGCGCGGAATGCCCGCTGATCTTGTAGCGCTTGGCCGTGTGCCCCGTGTGGCTGACGTGCAGGTGGCCGGAGAGCAACACGTCCGCGCCGCAGGCGGCGAGCGCTTCCATCGCCATCTGCGCGCGCCCGACGAGGTCGGCCTCGCGCTCGTGGCCTTCCGGTATTTCGAACGGGTGATGCGTGACGATGATCTTCGTTACCGCGTCGGCGTAGGGGCACAGGCGTTCGCGTATGCGCGCGACCTGCTGCTCGTTGACGCGCCCGTCCTTGATCGTGAACGAGCGCGCCGTGTTGACGCCGAGCACGGCGATCTCTTCGTCCGCGTAAAACGGTTCGAGATCGTCCGTGATGTAGCGGCGGTACTTGTCGAGCGGTTCGAGGAAACGCTGGAAGATGTTGTAGAGCGGCACATCGTGATTACCGGGCACGATGATCTGCGGGTGCGGCAGGTCGTCCAGAAACTCGCGCGCCTCCTGAAACTGCTCTGTGCGCGCGCGCTGCGTCAGGTCGCCGGAGACGACCACCACGTCCGGTTTTATCTCAGCCACAGTCGCCGCAAGCGGTTCGACAATCGCCTGATCGATTCGCCCGAAATGCAGATCGGAGAGATGTACGATGGTTTTCATATCTTTAAGTGATGAGCGACAGGTAACGAGTGACAGGTCAGAGCAAAACAAGTTTTCAGTTTTAACTTGTCACCTGTCACTCGTCACTTGTCGCTGGCTTCGGTGCTATGACCCGCAAGGCGCCGGGTCGGACGCGGTAATGGAGCGGCGAGCGCATGATGGTGACTTCGCCGTCCGTAGCGACGCGCAGGCGCGTGCGGCGCGGCTCGATCCATACTTCTTTGGTGCAGAGCGCGTCGAAGTCTCTGGACTCGCGCAGCCGCCCGAAGAGGGCGCTCACGGCCAGGCGCACCAGCCCCCAGCGTCCGGTGTCGCGCGTCAGGTGCAGGCTGAGTTGCCCCGCGTCGAGGCATGAGCGCGCGCCGAGGTTGAACGTGTCCATCTGGTATTCGTTGTTGCCGATGAAGACGAAGGGCGTGCGGCGGCGAAACTCCTGCCCGTCGGCGCTCAGGCGCACGCTGAACAGCGGGTAACGGCGAAAGACTTCGAGCGTCGCCCACGCG
>DASQDV010000617.1:0-3722 GCA_035633995.1 Pyrinomonadaceae bacterium
CAAGTGACGAGTGACAAGTTAAAAATCAAGCTGTTTTAACTTGTCACTCGTCACTTGTCACTCGTCACTGTTTTTCCGCACCCTCTTCACTCATTCGCCACACACGAGCGCGCTGGCAGGTATAGACTGGCGGGCGTAGAATTTCTGCAATCATTGAAACGGAAGTGAGGAGCGCATAGATGGACGCGAACAATTCTTACAAGCCCAAACAGTTCGACCTGTCAGGACTCAACGGCATCTCCGATAAGACTCTGGAGCTGCACTTCAAACTCTACGAGGGCTACGTCAAAGAGACGAACAACCTGACCGAGCGCATCGCGAAATTTCTCGCCGACGGCAAGGTCGATCAGGACGAGATGCCCGCCTACTCGGAACTGACGCGGCGGCTCGGCTTCGAGTACAACGGCATGGTCCTGCACGAATACTACTTCGGCAACATGCGCCGGCAAGGCACGGGCGACCCGGCCAAGACCTCGAACTTCACGCGCGCGGCGGAAGCGAGTTTCGGCAGCTACGACATCTGGAAAGCGGACTTCGTCGGCATCGGCAAGATGCGCGGCGTCGGCTGGGCGATGTGCTACCAGAACCCCGCGAACGGTCGTCTGTCGAACCACTGGATCACTCTGCACGAGACGGGCAACGTCTCCGGCTTCACGCCCGTCCTCGTGATGGACGTGTGGGAACACGCCTTCCTGCTCGATTACATGCCCGCCGAACGCCCCAAGTACATCGAAGCCTTCTTCTCCAACATCGACTGGGACGCCGTCGAAGGGCGTCTCAAGACAGTCGCAGCTTAAGCGAAGGCGAAAAGGGAAGGGGTAAAGAGTAAAGGTCGAAGACAGCGGCGCACGATGAACGCGCCGCTTCTCTTTTCCTTTTCTCTTTACCCCTTCCCCTCGCGCCCTTTATCCTTTCCCCTTTTCTTTCTATACTCTCACGCGCAATCACTCGAACATTTCAGGAGGCCAGGTTTATGAAACTTCCCGCACGTCTCTTTTTGCCCCTCGCCCTTTGCTGCCTGTGCGCCGTCGCGCTCGTCGCGTCTTCCGGCTGCACCACCGCCGACAACACGAACGCCAACACGACCGCGACGACCACCGTGACGCCGCCTCCCGCCGGGTCGCCCGCGCCGCAAAATCTGACGGTCGCCGAACGCCCGCAGAAGATCAAGGAGCAAATGACGGCGCGCGGCGAGCAGGACGAGGCCGCGCCCACCCTGCGCTTCGTCGAGCCGCGCGACGGCGCGACCATCGCGGGTTCGACCGTCAACGTCAAACTCGCGCTCGCCGGCGACCTCAAAGGCTACAAGCCCGCCAAAGACCCCGCGACCGGCATGGGCAATCACATCCACGTCATCCTCGACAACCAGCCCTACGAGGCTTACTACAATCTCGACCAGCCGTTCGAACTCCGCAACGTCACCGAAGGCAAACACACCCTGCGCGTCTTCGCCTCGCGCCCCTGGCATGAGAGCTACAAGAACACAGGCTCTTTCCAGATGGTCACGTTCACGGTCAAAGGCGGCGGCGACGCGACGAAGCCGACGACCACCGCGACCGGCCAGACGATGGCCGATAACAGGAACGCGAGCGCGGCCAACACGAACACCAACACCAACACGAACACGAACGCGGCTAATGCCAACGCGGCTAATGCCAATGCCAACGCCGCCGCCACGCCCGCGCGCGAAGGCAAAGACATGGCGTCGAGCGAGGCCGGGCAGATTGACGCGACGAAGCCGCTCCTGACCTACAGCCGTCCGAAGGGCGATTACAAGGGCGCGGATGCCGACGCCATCATGATCGACTTCTGGCTGACGAACGCGAAGCTGCAAGGCGACGGCGGCCAGTATCGCGTCCGTTATTCCGTCAACGGCGGCGAGGCGAAGTTTATAGACACGTGGCAGCCGATCTGGCTGGCGGGTTGGAGTGCGGGCAAGCACACCGTCAAAGTCGAACTCGTAGACCGCGACGGCAACGTCGTCGAAAACGGCGGCTACAATTCCACTTCGCGCGACATCAACGTCAGCAGGTAAGCAGGCTGCAAACACTGGAGACCGGGCGGGCACGAAAGATAGATTCCGTCTCTTTAGCGCCTGCCCGGTCTGTGTGGTTAATATGGCTTCGATGAACTCAATCGAACAAAAGCGTGCACGCTTCGATGCGCTCGCCGCAGAGGCCGCCGCCTGCCGCCGCTGCGCAGCGATGTGCGGGCGCACGGCGGTCTTGAGCGAGCGGAACGGCAGCGTCGCGTCGCGCGTGATGTTCATCGGCGAAGCGCCGGGCAGACAGGGCGGCGACCGCACGCGCGTGCCCTTTTCGGGCGACCAGTCGGGGCAGAACTTCACGCGCTACATCGCCTCGATCAACCTCAAACGCGAACAAATTTTCATCACCAACTCGGTGCTCTGCAACCCGCGCAAAGCTTCGGGTGCGAACCGCAAGCCGAGCACGACGGAGTCTCTGAACTGCGCCGACTTCCTGCGGCGGCAGATCGAACTCGTCAACCCGCGCGTCGTCGTCACGCTCGGAGCGGTCGCGCTTGCCGCCCTCAGTCGCATTGAGTATCATCAATTTTCACTCAAAGAGTCAGCCGGTCGAGTGTGCGCGTGGCGCGGGCGTCTGCTCGTGCCGCTCTACCACCCGAGCCCGCAGGTGCTCGCCTCGCACCGCCGCGAGGACGCGCAACTGCGCGATTACGCAGCACTGGCGCACGCCATACGCCAAAGCGGCGGGGCGTTTGCAAAGAGCGCGCGCACGTTGAGTTTGAAGGAAGGTTTGTGTGACGCGGTATGAGCGAAGCGGTTGAAGAATTGACGACGCGCAGGCTTGCGCTCGAAGAGATGCACCGCGAACGCGGCGCGGCCTTCGCGGAGCGCGCGGGCTGGATGCTTCCCGTCAACTACGGTGACGCGCGCGCGGAGTACGAAGCCGTGCGCGGGGCAGCGGGCGTCGCCGCTGTGGGCTTGATCGATCTTTCCGCGCGCGCGCGCATCGAGGTCGGCGGCACAGAGGCGGTGCAATTCTTAAACGGCCTCATCACCAACGACGTGAAGACGCTTCCGGCGGGCACGTGGATGCACGCCGCTTTTCCCAACGTGCAGGGTCGCCTGCTGGCACGCGTGCGCGTCGCGCGACCCGGCGATGAGCTTGGTTTTCTCATCGACACCGAACCCGCCACGCACGAAAAAGTTTTCCAGACGCTCCAGCGCTTCACGCTCGCCGGAGATTTTCGCGTCAAAGACGTGAGCGCGGAGACCGTCCAGTTTTCGCTGCAAGGCGCAGGCGCGCGCGCGCGTATCGAATCGGTGCTCGGCAGCACGCCCGCGCAGTTTGAAGGAGAACGACAGAGCGCGGCGGTCGTCTCATGGCGCGACGAGTGTTTGGTGACAATCCTGCGCGCGACGCACACGGGCGAAGACGGTTATGATCTTGTCTGCGTCGCGGGACGAGGGGCTGCTATGTGGGACGCGCTCAACGAGGCCGGGGCGCGCGCGGTCGGCTTCGATGCTTTTGAAGTGCTGCGCGTCGAGGCGGGCGAGCCGCGTTATGGCGTAGACGTGACAGATACGAATGTCGTGCTCGAAGCGGGGCACGAGGACGAGACGGTCAGCTATACCAAAGGCTGCTACATCGGGCAGGAGATCATCGCGCGCATACACTGGCGCGGCCACGTCGCCAAGCAACTCGCCGGACTCGTGCTCGAAGGAGACGCGGAACTCG
>DASQDV010000618.1:0-2056 GCA_035633995.1 Pyrinomonadaceae bacterium
ATGACTTTCGTGCTCGGCGGCATCGGCGTGCTCGCGCTGGCGATCTTCTTCTGGCTCAACTTTCAAGGGTCGCCCGGCAGCGGCATCGGGATGAATATCCTGTCGGCCATCCTCGTCATTATCTTCGGCTTCTTCTTCGCCACCGTCTCGTCGCGCATCACGGGCGAGATCGGTTCGTCTTCAAATCCGATTTCGGGCATGACGATTGCGACGATCCTGATCACGTCGCTCATCTTCCTCGTGCTTGGCATGGGCGGCGTTGATTCACGCGTGCTGGCTCTGTCGGTCGGCGCGATTGTCTGTATCGCGGCGTCGAACGCGGGCACGACTTCGCAGGATTTAAAGACCGGCTTCCTCGTCGGCGGCACGCCCTCGCGCATGCAATGGGGCTTGATGGTGGGCGCGACGACCTCCGCGCTCCTCATCGCGTGGACGCTCTCTTATCTCAACACGTCTTACACGAATTTGTTGCCCACTCACTACGCGGGCTATCGCGCGCCTGCCAATTCCGGCGGCGAGCAATGGGCGAAGGGTGACATGAAGGGCGGCGCGCTGCCCGGCGGGCCTTACTACGTGCATCGTCTCGCCGAAGATCAAAAGGGCACGGACGGTACGGTCGTCCCTTCGGGTCAGTATCTCGTCAACGGGTCGGGTGAAGTTTTCTATCGCCTCAACCCCGGCGTCGGCGGCGCGCGTCGCGCCATCGTGACGGAAGGATTGCCGACCACGCCGTTTGTCGCGGGCGAGAACGTCACCATCGGCGCTACTCCTGCGCGCGGGTTGGATAACAACATCTACAAAGTGGCGACCGTCAAAGAAGGCGGCACGACGCACACTTATTACGTGGACGATGCGGGCACGGCGAAGTACAAGGAGATTGAGACGGGGCCGAACTCGAAGTTCGACGCGCCGAAAGCGCAACTCATGGCCGTGCTGGTGGACGGCGTGTTGACGCAGAAACTCCCCTGGGCTTTGATTCTCATCGGGGCTTTCATCTCCGTTCTGCTTGAGATCGTCGGTATCTCGGCGTTGCCGTTTGCGGTCGGCATGTATCTGCCGTTCGCCACCTCCGCGACGATCTTCATCGGCGGCGCGGTGCGTGCGCTTGTCGAACGCGTCTCGCGCGGCAAACGTTCGCTGGCGGAAGAAGAGAGCGGGCCGGGCGTGCTCTACAGTTCCGGCTTGATCGCGGGCGGCGCGATTGCGGGTCTGCTGCTGGCGATTCCGCAGGGTCTCGGCAAAGCCGATCTGCTCAACGTCGGTCGCTACCTGCCCGAAGCCTTGCACGAGAGCATGATAATTGGCATCATCATGTTCGGCGTGTTGACCGCGACGCTCTACTACATCGGACGGCACGGTCTGACGGGCAAACGCAGCGAGAATCTACCTGCGCCGCCGCCACCGCCGACGCAGCTTAGTTGATCGCCCGGCTGGCAACGTTTTAGCTGTCCTGTCCCTCTATAATGTGCGGCGCGACGTGCGCGATTCTTTGGTCGCCCGGACGCGCCGCACGCATCATCTCCATCTGTAAGGAAATACCCAACATGCAACAGTCCATACCTCGCCGCACGCGCGCGTCGTCCGTTCCAGTGCTCCTCTCAGCACTGTTGCTGCTGCTCGCCGCCGTCACCTCCGGCTTCGGCCAAACCACGACAGGCGCGCAAACCCAGACGCCGTCCGCGCAAACAAAGACGCCGCCTGCGCAAACTCAGACGACCTCTACGCAGCCGCGCACGCCCGTGCAAACCGTGAGTGACTTTTACAGGGCGCTGCGCGAGCGGCGTTTCCGCGACGCCTTCGCGCTCTCGATCTACAAGCCCGCGATTGAGGGCTTGAGCGCCGAGGAGTTTGCCGAGTTGCAGCCGGAGTTTGAAAAGCTGGCGGGGGCGGTGCCGGAAAAGATCGAGTTTGGCGGCGAGCAGATCAGCGGCGACACGGCGACCGTCTTCGCGCGCGTCGGCGGCGAGAGCGCACAGATGGAAGTCATCACGTTGATGCGCGGCGAGGGCGGC
The DNA here is from genome assembly GCA_035633995.1 of Pyrinomonadaceae bacterium. Taxonomy (GTDB): domain Bacteria; phylum Acidobacteriota; class Blastocatellia; order Pyrinomonadales; family Pyrinomonadaceae; genus JAIVJZ01. Next base: position 2,013 of record DASQDV010000618.1, read on the forward strand.
GCGTGGATTTTCGGCGACGCCGAGAATCAGGCCATCGTCAAACG
>DASQDV010000619.1:0-4994 GCA_035633995.1 Pyrinomonadaceae bacterium
CACGTCGGGCAACGCCTCGGATTTGTACTTGCACTCCTCGTTGGCGCACGAACGCGTCGTGCCCTTCTTCGTCGTCTTCTCCAAAAGGAACGGCGCGCGGCATTCGGGGCAAGGCTCGCTGACGGGCTTGTCCCAGTAAACCGCGTCGCACTTCGGATACTCCGAGCAGCCGTAGAACATTTTGCCGCGCTTCGACTTCTTCACCACGATCTCGCCCTTGCAACCCGCGCGCGGGCACGCAATGCCGGTCGTCTCGCGCTTGATGAATTTGCACGTCGGGTAATTCGAGCAGGAGATGAATTCGCCGAAGCGTCCCTGGCGCCGGACGAGATGCACGCCGTCCACCGGGCACTTCTCGTCGAGCGGCACGGGCGCGGCGGCAACGACGCCCTTGCGATCAATCTTGCGTATGTTCCGGCAATCGGGATAACCCGTGCAACCGAGAAACTGCCCGAACCGCCCGCGCTTCAAGGCCATCGGCTTCGAGCACAACTCGCAAACTTCCGCTTCTTCGCCCTCGCCCGCTTCGCCCGTCGCGCTGGCTTTCGCCGCCGCGCCTTCGCCATCGGCAGTCGCCGCTGCTGTTGCAGGCTTCGCGAGTTCGCGCGTCGTGCGGCATTCGGGATAGTTCGAGCAGGCGAGGAACTGGCCGAAGCGTCCGAACTTGATGACCATGCCCGAACCGCAGTTCTCACACTTCTCGTCGGTCGGGATGGCCTCCACCTTCTTCTTCTTCATCTCGACTTCGGCGACTTTCAAGTCCTTCGCGAATTTCCCGTAGAACTCGTGCAGCGCCTCAGTCCATTTCAACTTCCCTTCCTCGATCTCGTCTAGTTCCTGCTCCATGCGCGCCGTGTAAGATTCGTTGAAGAGGTCGCCGAAACTATCTACGAGCAGATCGTTGACGGTCGTGCCGAGAGCCGTCGGGTGAAAACGCCCTTCGTGCTTTTCGACGTACTCGCGGTCGAGAATCGTCGTCATGATCGCTGCGTAAGTCGAAGGCCGCCCGATGCCCTTCTCTTCGAGAGCCTTCACGAGCGTCGCCTCCGAATAGCGCGGCGGCGGTTCGGTGAAGTGCTGTTCGGGCGCGACCCCGTTCAACTTCAAAGCCTCGCCCTGTTGCACGAGCGGAAGTTTGCGCGCCGCCTCTTCGTCTTCTTCCGACTTCTCGTCGCGCCCTTCTTCGTAGACGCGCAGGAAGCCGTCGAACTTCAAGACCGACCCGCTTGCGCGGAAAAGAAAGCGACCCGCTTCAATATCAATCGTCGTCTGGTCGAACACGGCGGGCATCATCTGCGAGGCGACGAACCGCTGCCAGATCAGGCGATAGAGTTTCAACTCCTCGCTGCTCAGATAGCGCGCCATCGCATCGGGCGTGCGCGACACGTCCGACGGGCGAATGGCTTCGTGCGCGTCCTGCGCGTCCTTCTTCGAGCGATAGTGGATGGCCTTCTCCGGCAAATACCCTTCGCCGTACTGCGTGCCGACGAACGCGCGCACCTCCTGCAAGGCCGTCTCCGACACGCGCGTCGAATCCGTGCGCATGTAGGTGATGAGGCCGACCGCGCCTTCCGCGCCGATCTCGACGCCCTCGTAGAGTTTCTGCGCGACCATCATCGTCTTCTTCACCGCGAAGCCGAGTTTACGCGCCGACTCCTGCTGCAACTTCGACGTGATGAAGGGCGGCACGGGGTTGCGCTTGCGTTCCTTCGTCGTCACTTCCGCGACGCGAAACTCCTGCGCTTCCGCCTCCGCCACGATCTCTGCGGCCTGCGCCTCAGTCCCGATCAGAATCTCCGTCTTCTTAATGTCCTGATCGAAGCCGCCGGTCTTCACCGTCTGCTCGCCGATGCGAAGGAGTCGCGCGTCGAAGGCGGGCGGGAGGCTCGCGGCGAGGTTCGCCGTCACCGTCCAGTATTCCGTCTTGATGAATTTTTCGATCTCGCGCTCGCGCTCGACCACCATGCGGAGGGCGACCGACTGCACGCGCCCCGCGCTCAACCTTCCGCCGACCGTGCGGCACAAAAGCGGCGACACTTTGTAGCCGACCAGACGGTCGAGCACGCGACGCGCCTGTTGCGCGTCAACTAAATTTTCGTCAATCTGCTTCGGTTCCTGAAACGCCTCCTGCACGGCGCGCTTCGTGATCTCGTTGAACATCACGCGGTAGGAAGGCTTGCGGGGTCGCTTCGGCACGATCTCTTCGGCGAGGTGCTGGCAAATGGCTTCGCCTTCGCGGTCGGGGTCGGCGGCCAGATAAATGGCGTCGGCCTCGCGCGCGGCCTTCTTGAGTTCCGCGACGGTCTTCTTGTTATTGCGTTTCTTCGTGTCGGGGATCACCTCGTAAGACGTGGCGAAATCGTTCTCCACGTCAACGCCCAAGCCCTTCGACGGGAGGTCTTTGATGTGGCCGAGCGAGGCCATCACGCGGTAATCCGCGCCGAGATATTTCCCAATCGTCTTGGCCTTGGCAGGCGATTCGACCACTACTAAATTCTTCGTCATTCCGTTTCCTTCAAATCAAAGCGGTGTTCATGCGAAACACCGCGACTTAGTCCTAAATTCCCTCTGCCGTCAACGTTTAGATGCCGCGAAACGCGTTTACGCTGGCTCGCGCCCGCCGTCGTTTTCGCGCCTCGACTCTTCGAAGTGCCGACCGGAAGGGCTATGAAAATAGCACTGATGGAGGCTCAAAAGTCAAATGAGCATGGGAAGCGACCGCGCGCAGGGAAGAACTCCGGACTCTGTTTCAGACTCTCGGAAAGACGAGCGTGAGGATGGTAATCACGGCTGCGGTCGTGACCGCGCGGCGGTTGATGCGACGTGATTTTTCGCGCAACTGCTCGATCAGGTTTTCATCTTCAAGTTGTGTTTCGCCCGCGTCCAGATTGCACACGCCGCGCGCGGCGAGCGCGATGCAAGTCTTTTCACGCGCCTGCAACAATCCCAGCCCGGCCAGCCAGATGGGAAAGAAGACGACGACACGGAGCAAGCGCGGCGCGTCCAGCACCACCAGCAGGAAGGCCACGCCGACGCCAACCGTCAAGGCCACGACGCCGAGCAGACGCCGTTTGCGCTGCTCGCGCGTCCCTATGTTTGAAGCTTCGGAAACCATCTGGAAGTTTTTAATCAATCGCTACCACAACAACAATTACTCCTATGGCGACGCGCGCAGTGTGGCGAGCGGTTGCCCCTGCGTGACGCGGTCGCCGACGCGCGCGCTGACTACGCTGACGGTTCCGGCGGAAGTGGCCTCGGCCATCACGATCTTTTCCTGCGGCGCGGCGACGGGCTGTGAGGCGGCCGGATTGCGCGGCTGCTGTCGCGCGGCGACGAGGCCGGATTGCGCGTCCTGCGATGCGCTTTGCGCGTCCTGCAATCGTCGTTGCGCGCGTTCGTAATCGGCGCGCGCGCCGTCGAGTTGCGCCTGCGGCGCGTCGCCGGAAGCGACGAGCGGCGTCAGGCGTTGCACTTCGACTTCGGCGCGCACCGCCTCGGCTCGTGCCGCTTCGATGTTCGCCTGCGCCGCGCCGAGGTTTCTTCCGGCGCGCGCCACAGGGTCTTCTTCACGCGTCTGCGGCGCGGGCGTCGCCGCTTCCGTGCGGACGGCGATCTCGACGACGGGCGTGCCCGCGCCAACCACCATCCCTTCGCGCACGAGTACGCGCCGCACCTCGCCCGCCGCAGGCGCGTTCACGATGACGATGCCGCGCCCCGCCCCGTTGTCTCCTCCCGAAGACCGGCAGCCGACGGATGCGGCCAGCGCGACGAGCGCGACGAGCGCGAACGTGTAGTAGAGCACGGCCTTGAGTTTCCGTGCGGTTGAAGACGACGGCGCGAACCTATTTTTCATGCCCTCTGGCCTCTGCCGTTGCCGCGCCTCCGGCGCTTTCCCGCGTTGCCGCGCGGATGGCGGCGGGCGGCACGGCAACGATGATCGCCGCCGGGTCGGGTCGCACTTCGAGTTGGCGCGCGCCGCTTACCTGCACGTTGTTTGCGCCGAGCGTGTTGCCGGTGGCGCGCTGAAACTCTGCGATGGCCTTGTTGAGATCGGTCTGCGCCTGCAACTCCCGACCGCGCGCGGCGAGCAGTTCGTTCTGTCTTTGCAGGACGAGGAAAACGGTCGTTGTGCCCGCGCGAAACTGGCGCTGCTCGCTCTCGTACTGCTGCTCGGCGGAAGAACGCGAGGCGGCGGCGGAGGCGAGTCGCGCTTCGGCAGAGCGCAAGGTCTGCGTGGCGTTGCGCACGTCGGCCTCGATCAATTGCTCGGCCTGCGCGCGCTGGTTGACGAGCAGACGGCCTTGCGCGAGCGAGCGGCCGAGGTTGGCCTGCGCCGTCCGGTTGCGAAACGGCAGTTCGACGCGCACGCCGACGCGATACGTCGGGTAGTCGTTGCCGAGCAGATTTGAGAGCGACTGCGGGTAGCCGCCGATCAGGTTCGGGTTGACGGTGCTGCCCGCCGTGCCGGTGCCGGTGTCGAGCGGCGTCAGCCCCGCGAGCGTGGAGAGTTCGTTGACGCGCGTGCGCAAGACCGCGTTGGCGCTCGTGTTGGGATTGATCGTCGGCGTCACGGTCGAACCGGCGAGGCCGACCGATGTGTAGGTGCCGACGAGATCGATTTGCGGTTTCGACTGGTCGCGGAAGAAGCGCGTGTCGATCTGGTTGATCTCCGCGTTCGTTTGAAGTTGCGCGAGTTCGGGGCGGTTATCAATCGCGGCGCGCACCGCCTGTTCGAGCGGCACGCGCGGCGGTTCGAGACTGACGGGCGTGACGGGCGTGAGCGGGCGCGACCAGAGCGCGGCGGTGCGCTCGGCGAGGATCAAAGTCTTCAGCGAATTCTCGGCGCGCGTCACAGATTCCTGCGCGGTGTAGACGTTCTGCTCGAAGGTCGTCACCTGCGTGTTGGCGGCGACGATGTCAATCGGCGCGAGCACGCCCTGCGCGACGAGCCGCTGGTTGCTCTCGACCTGCACGCGCGCCTGCTTCACGGCGTC
>DASQDV010000620.1:0-1583 GCA_035633995.1 Pyrinomonadaceae bacterium
CCTCGTCGCGGGCTTCCCCGATCTCTACTTGCAGAAGTGCGACGGCACAGACCCCGTCGAGTCGCTTGAGACTTTGCAGCGCGCAGTCGAATATTGCCGCGCGCGCAAAGGCCCGGCGCTCGTCCACGCGAAAGTGATCCGCCCCTATTCGCACTCGCTCTCCGACGACGAAAAACTCTATCGCCCCGACGAGGAACGCACCTCGGACGCCGAGCGCGATCCGGTCAAGCGCTTCGGCGCGCTGCTGGTGGAAGAAGGTTTCGTCACGCAGGAGGAGTTGCAGAAGTTAAAAGACGAAGTTGATGCGACGGTGAACGAGGCGGCAGACCTCGCGCTCCAGAGTCCGCAGCCCGCGCCGGAGACGGCGACGCTGTTCGTCTATTCGCCCGACGTTGACCCGACCTCGCAAGACTTCGACACGGAAGAGGGCGCGGAGCTTTCCGGCAACACCGGCACGATGGTTGACAACATCAATCGCTGCCTGCACGAAGAGATGGCGCGCGATCCACGCATCGTCGTCTTCGGCGAGGACGTGGCCGACTGTTCGCGCGAAGAGAATCTGGAGCGGGTCAAGGGCAAAGGCGGCGTCTTCAAAGTGACGGCCAACTTGCAACGCAAATTCGGCGGCGCGCGTGTCTTCAATTCGCCTCTGGCCGAAGCCAACATCGTCGGTCGCGCCATCGGCATGGCGACGCGCGGGCTAAAACCCGTCGTCGAGATTCAGTTCTTCGACTACATCTGGCCTGCCTATCACCAGATCAGAAACGAACTCGCACTCATGCGCTGGCGCTCGGCGAACGACTTCAAAGCGCCCATCGTCATACGCTGCCCCGTCGGCGGCTACCTGAAAGGCGGCGCGGTCTATCACTCGCAATCGGGCGACACGCTGTTCACGCACATTCCCGGCCTGCGCGTCGTCTATCCTTCGAACGCGCTCGACGCGAACGGCCTCCTGCGCACGGCGATTCGCTCGGACGACCCCGTGCTCTTTCTCGAACACAAACACCTCTACCGGCAGGCTTACAACAAGTCGCAGTATCCGCCCGACAACTTCCTGATCCCCTTCGGCAAGGCCAGGACGGTGCGCGAAGGCACAGACCTTTCGATCATCACCTACGGCGCGCTCGTCCAACGCTCCGTCGTCGCCGCCAAACAGGCCGAAGCGCAAGGGGTGAGCGTCGAGATCATAGACCTGCGCACGCTCGCGCCCTACGACTGGGAAGCGATTGTCTCGACGGTCAAGAAGACGAGCCGCGTCGTCGTCGCGCACGAAGACACGCGCACGCACGGCTTCGGCGCGGAAATCGCCGCGCGCATCGGCGACGAGTTGTTCGAATACCTCGACGCGCCCGTCCGCCGCGTCGCAGCCCTCGACACCTTCGTCGCCTACGCGCCCCAACTCGAAGACCACATCCTCCCCCAACCCGAAGACGTGCTCCGCGCCATCACCGAACTCCGCGCCTACTGACAGGACGCTCAATCTTTAAAAACACAAAGGGCGGTCGTCATATGCGACCGCCCTTTTTCTTTACCTCGCTAACTGCCGCGATATAATGCGTTCCATAACGTAGTTAGACTGCCCC
>DASQDV010000621.1:0-1529 GCA_035633995.1 Pyrinomonadaceae bacterium
GGGCAGCTTCGACTTCCGCGACAAGACGCTGCAAGTTGAAGTTCAGACGGCGAGCCAGGCCGGGTGGGTCGAGACCTATTTCCAGTTGTACGCGGACAGCGGCAACTATCTTCTCTTCGACACGGGCGCGGGTTCGTTCACTTGCGATGCGTGGGTCAACGGCGTGCGCGACCGCACGATCTTGAGTTGGGACGGCAGCCGCTTCTGGCGTTACCGTCACGACTCCGAAGCCAACACCCTCAACTTCGAGACGAGCATGGACGGCGCAACGTGGGCGACACGCAAGACCGTCGCTGCCGCTTTCCCGCTCCATGCGTTGAAGGCTTCGATGGGCGCGGGCGCGTGGGGCACGGGCAACGGCGCGCCCGGCACAGCCGCTTTCGATAACTTCCGCCTCGAACGCTACCGACCTCTCTTCCCTCTGAGCGACAACTTCAACGACAACACGCGCGACACGGCGCGTTGGGGCGCACCCACTGCGTCTGGCGTCACGGTCGTCGAACAGAACGGGCAGTTGCAGATCACGCCGCCCGCCGCCACCACCGGCTACGACGGTTATTTCTCGCCCATGAATATTGACCTGAGCGATGCACGCGCGACGGTCGAAGTGGTGCAGAGCACCGGCCTCGTCTACGGCATCGAGACGGCCTTCCTGCTCGCCGACCAGAGCGGCAATTACATGCTGTTCGATGTCGGCGGCGGAGGCTTCCTGTTGCAGCAACGCGTGAGCGGGGTCGTGTCCCGCACGCTCCTCCCCTGGGATGCCGCGCAATATCGCTTCTGGCGTTTCCGTCATAACCGCGCCGCCGACACCGTCAACTGGGAGACCAGCCCGGACGGCGTGACGTGGACGACAAAACGAACGGTGCCGACTCCGTTCCCGATCACAAACTTGCAGACGCAACTCTACGCCGGAAAGTACACGGCGACGACCACAGCTTACACGGCGATCTTTGACAACCTCCGGATCGAAAGAAACGAAGGCGGCAAGGCGCGCTGAACGGCATTGAAATAATAGTTAACCAAGAGACGGCTCGGCCTCTAACGGACAACGGGCGAGGCCAAGCCGGATTATCCGTCCAACACCCAGACTAAGGAGAAGTACGAATGAAAAGGCACAGGAGAAGCGGCGTATGGCCGAAGCTGATCAGCATGAGTATGCTGCTCGGCCTGCTCGTGCTCGCAACCAGTCCGGCCTTGGCTCAAAAGCTATCGGCTCAGAAACAGTTTTCCTTCCCCGGCGCTCGAAATGTCGAGAGCTCGAACTTTTTCAAAAATACCTCGGGCGGCACGACGCGCGTTGTCGCCAGCAGCAGCGATCCGGATGCCAAATCTGTCAGCCCGGCGCGCCTGCCCGGCGACGCTGCGACATCCGACGCACGCAAGGCGAGCGACCCGGCTGTCACGACGACTGACACAACCGCCAACGCTCCCGAAGTGAAGGCCGCGCCCGTCGCGGACACGATCAACACTGCGACGGCGACGACGACAACAACGTCGGCCACCGCGCCCGCCGCGGCGACGACAAC
>DASQDV010000622.1:0-4823 GCA_035633995.1 Pyrinomonadaceae bacterium
GCGGTCGGCGCGAAAGTGCGCCTCGTCTTCGGGCGTGAGGAAGGCCGACTGGTGATGGTCGAACCACCAGGTGAGTTTCTCCGAAGGCGAATACTTGAAATCAACGATGGCGTTTTCGTCGCCATCGAACATCTCTTCGTCAAAGAGAGAGCCGGGACGGTGCAGGAGCGGCGTGTAGTGCACGTCTGCGCGCTCATGCGTCGTGCGCGTGCGGTAGAAGCGCGTGAAGACGGCGGCGGATGCTACCCCGTCGAAGCAGTGGCCGTGATACAGCAAGCGTAGTTTCATCTGTGCCCGATCAGAAAAGAAATTTGCCGACAAACGAACACGACATTTTAGCAGCAGACCCCGGAATTGCGGAATGCGGATTGCTGATCGGGCGGGTGCAAAAAAGCGGAATGCGGATTAGAAGAGAGTTGATCTCCTAATCCGCAATCCGCAATCCGCAATCGTCTTACTGTAGGACGTTCGGGCCGAAGCGCAGACGGTATTCCGGCGAGTTCAGGAACCCGTTGATCATGGTGCGTGTGCGCACCTGCGGCGACAGGTTCGGATCGTTGAGCACGTTGAGCCACGCCTGATAACCGCCCGCTTCCGGCGTGCGCCTCAGGTAGCCGTAGTACTGGATGGCGACGAAGGCGCGGTTGCTCTGGGCGGCGGTTGCCTCCCTGCTCTCGACGATGAGCCGCAGCACTTCGGCGCGCTGCTTCGAGCCGTTGTTGAGTGAAGCGATGAGCGAGTCGCGCGTGACGCCGCTGTCCGGGTCGGGATTGGTCAAAGCAATGCCGAGATTGGCGAGCAGCCGGTTAACGAATTCGGTGTTCGACGTGCTCGCGTAGATGTTGACGAATTCCGTGCGCGCCACCCAGTCGGTGGAGAATTTCAGCCGCTTGGCAAACACATCTTCGGGGGTCTGCCCCGTCACGCGCCGGATGTCGGGCACAAACTGTTCGTACTGCGGCACGTAGTTCGGGTTGTTGGTGCTGCCAAACGACGCCTTGTAGTACAGGAACACGTAGAGACCCTTCAGTTGGAACTCCACCGAGCGGAAGAAGCCCTCGCCCGAGACGAAGATGCGGTCGCACCCGGAAGGCTGGTTCGGGCCGTTGAAGATGTTTTGCGGGCAGGTGTTCAGCGCATTGAGCCACGCGTTGAAGCCGCCTTCGTCCGGCTCGCGCGAGAGGAAGTCGAGATACTGCTGGCGCACGAAGAAGGGCGACTGGTTGATCGGGTTTGTTGACGAGGCCGTCGTGTCGTCGTCCGTGATGGTGAGGGTGGTCGTCGCCTGCGTGCCGAGCGAAGCGCCCTGCGCGTTGCGCAACTCGATGCGCAACGTCTCGGCGCCTTCGACGTGCACGTCGTTGATGAGCGGGATGGTGAAAGTCTTCTGCGTGTCGCGCGCCTCGAAGGTCAGCGTGTCAATGGAGGTCGAATAATCGCAGCGCGCGTAGGCCGCGCCCTGCGGAAACTGCGTGCCGTCCGGTCGCCTGATCGTCGGGTCGCAGGGCACAGACGCCGGATCGTCTATCGTCGCGTATTCGACCGTCGCCGTGCCCGCCGTGTCGCCCGAGCGCTCGACCGTGATGGTCGCCGACCGCGTCGAATCGTTCTCGCTGACCGTAAACGTGGCGAGCCGGAATTGCAGTGCCGGAGGCGGCACGGCGGCGGAGGTCTGCGTGATGGTGTAGGTGGTCGGGCCGACCGTGATCGTGCCGGTGCGGTTAACCGTCAGCGTGTTCGGCTGCGCCGTGAAGCTGACGGTGCCTGTGCCGTTGCTGCCGGCGCTGAACGAGTTGATCAGGAGCCACGAGGAATCGCTCACAGGCTGCGGCAGGGGGCAACCCGGCTGGCTGTCCACAGAGAAATTGAAAGTCCCGCCGCCGGAACTCACCGTCCGGCTCTTTTCCGGCAGCGTGTAAGTGCAGACGAGCGCATCCTGATTGACGGTGAATGTCTGGCCGTTAATCGAGATCGTGCCCGAGCGCGCGGCGGAGGTCGTGTTCTGTTGGACGGTGTAGGTGACGGTGTTGTTACTGGTCGAATCGACGGTCAGCCACGAAACGCTCGGGGTCGCCGTGATGGCGCAACCGGCCTGCGTCGTGACGCCGACGGTGAACTGGCCGCCGCCGCTCGGCGCAGCCTGCGAAGACGAGGCGAGCGAGTAAGTGCAGACGGGCTGCACGGTGTTTGCCAACGAGAGAGTGTAGTTGCCGGTCAGGCTCTGGCTGTCGGCGGAGGAGTTGGTGAGGATCGTGTAGAGACCGGTCGCGGGCAGAGTGAACAAGCCTGTCCCGCCGGGGATGCGCGCCGTAGAGTCGTCTTCCGTGTTGAAGTCAGAGGCCGCAATCGTCCCGTTCGGTGCGAGCAGGTACAGGAGCGGGGCGAAGGTTGCGGAGGTCGAGTTCATCGTGATGCTGACTTGATCGCCGGCGCTGGCGTTGAAAGTGTAAGCGTCGATGAACGAGCCGTCTTCGAGAAGTCGGCAATCGGTGTTGGCGAGCGTGCCGCTGGCCGTGCTGCCGACGCTGATCGGGGTTGACGGGCAATCCGTCGCCGACTTGCTCAAAGTGATGCTGTATGTGCCCAACTGATTCGGGTTATCGGCAGTGTTGGCGACGATGGTGTAGAGACCTGTCATGGGCAGCCTGCCGAAGCCGGCGCCTTGCGGAAGTCGCGCCGTCGTGCCGCCGCCGCCGTTGTCGTCTTCGAAAAAGTCGTTGATGTCAAGGAAGTCGCCATTCGGCAGCAGCAGGAAGATGTACGGGTCAACGGTGCCGGAAAGCGCGGTCATCGTGATGGAAATCTGCTGCCCTGCCGTGCCCTGAAAGGTGTAGAAATCAACGGGCGTCGGGTCGGGTTCGCCGCTCTGTAGCGGGATCGGGTTCCGGCAATCGTTCGCTTCGAGTTCGCCCTGCTTGGTTTCGTTGAAGTTGATCTCCGCCGAGTCGCAGGCCTCGCCCGCCGTCAGAGTAATATCGTATGTGCCAAGCTCTTCGGGCGCGAACGAACTGGCGAGAATCGAATAGGTGCCCGACACGGGCAGGGTCACGAAGCCTGTACGGGGGAGACGCGAGTTGCGATTGATGGGGGCTTCGCTCGCGTCGTCGTTTTCCGCAAGCAGCGTCCCGTCCGGCAGGAGCAGGTACAGATAGGTGTCGAAGGTCGGAGAAACCGCGTTCATGGTGATCACGACCTGCTGCCCGCGAATGCCCGCGAATGTGAATTCGTCGGCGAAGGTGTCATTGGGAGTGCCATTCGGCTTCGGGACAGGGTTCCGGCAGTCGGACGTGGCAAGGACGCGCCGCAGCGTCTGGCCGAAGGTGATCGGCTCGTTCGTCGGGCAGACGGTTGCCGCCGCACGTACCCAGTCCGACGCGCGCCCGGCTGCCCCTATGGGCGAAGACTTACCTGACTGGGGAGAGGCCGCCGCCTGCTGCTGCGTGCTCGCCGTGCCGGTCTTGCCGCTTTTACCGCTGATGACTTTCCGTTGCGTCTGAGACGCTTGCGAGGCCGTCGCCGCCGGGGCGACCCCGAAACGCGGGCTGCTCACGGCGAACAAAGTCAGGCACAGGAGAGAAAGAAATGCGAGCCGCAACACGGAGCGACTGGAGATGATGACACGGTAAACGTTCGCAAATTTCATGTTGAACCTTATCACTTCGGATGAATTTAGAACTGACGGTTGATTTTTAACGCTCTGGGAAGGCTGTCCGAAGACGGCGCACCGCGCGCGTGGGAAGAGTATGAAAATTAACAGTGTACATAGCCGACCGCGAACTTTCCCTGAACAGATGGTAGGTTCGCCATCTTTTTTAATGCGGCAAATTGGCGATTCGGGAAAAACGCGCGTCCATCAAGAGAGAAGCGCGAGGGTTAGATGCCAACGGGTTGCTCGAAAACTACGCTATTGCAGCCTGATGACGTTTCAGACCCCTATGTAAAACTCCTGTGAAACTAGGTCGCAGGGAGGAATTTGAACTGTAAATGAAAGGGCGTTTGCGGGTCAAGCGGCCAACGACCAAAAACCCACGCCATGCCGACTCCCCATCACACGGAAAAGAGCCGAGCCGCACAGGGGCGCACCCCGTCGCTGCCTACGCCGATAGAAAAGGCCGCCGCCGACAGAAGAAGGCCGCCCACGCGTGTGCGGCCTTCTATGTCTATTCGAGTTGCAGGGGCGGGCGGAGAAAACCCCGCCCTCTGCCTTAACGCCCCGTGTGTGAACGAGGTGTGACCTCTAGGGAGTCTTACCGGCGCGATCCCAGGTGGCGCGTCCGCCGTAGAGTGTGAAGGCCATGCCCTTGACCGTTTGGCCTTCAAGCCCGACCTGGCTGGCCGGAACTTCCAACTTGATCCACTGGCCGGTGGGCGGAAGCGCGCCCATGTAACGACGGCTGTTCGTGCCGTCCGTGCCCCAGGCGATAGTGTTCGCGCCCCAGTAGGCGCGATGATCCCACCACGACCCGTCGTTCCACTGCAACATGATCTCGGTCGGCGGGTTCGCCGGGTCGAGGTAAACGTAGGTGAAAAGCGTGTCGCCCGTGTTGACCGTCAAGGGGTTGGTCGTCGCGTAGAAGAAGTGCTGGTGCATGCCTGCGAAGATGTTGGATTGATGTGCAAGCGTGCCGGAGTAGGGCGCAGGGCTGCTGCTCACCCAGTTCCAGCCTTCGGCGTCTCCGCCGACAACCGCGCCTGCGGGAACGGCATCGTCCACCCACACCACACTCGACGATCTGCCAGCGCGATCCCAAGTAGCGCGTCCGCCATAGAGCGTGAAGGCCATGCCGTTGAGCGTGTGGCCTTCAAGCCCGACCTGACTGGCC
>DASQDV010000623.1:0-3755 GCA_035633995.1 Pyrinomonadaceae bacterium
CGCACGATGGAGTTCCGCTCTATCTGCTGCGAGAGCCAGAAGAGTCCGTCGGCGACGGTAAAGATGGGGTTATCACGAATCTCCGCCTCGTCATATTCGCCGATGAGAAACGTGGTCGCCTGCCAACTCGTCAAGTTCAGGGCTAACCGCTGGATGAACCCTTGAAGCTCCAAATCATTCGCGCCGGACTGCGCCTTACGCACCACGGTGCGGAAAGAGTCCACCACGACCATGCGGGGACTGGCCGCCTCGACCTCTTTGACAATCTCCTCCAGCACCGCGTTCAGGTCGTGTTCGAGCACCACCTGACTGAGGTTGATGAAGCGGACGGAGGTGTTCAACTTGGTCTGGTCGAAGAATTGAAACTGCTGCTGATACCGCAGCATCTTGATGGCCGGCTCGCCCAGCACTGTGAAATAGAGCGCCGGACGCTCCGGGGTGGCGTTGGCGAACATGATTTGATGAGCCAGCGTGGTCTTGCCGCCGCCGGGCGCGCCCGCGATGATGTTAAAAGAGAACTCCGGTAAGCCGCCGCCTAAAATCTCATCCAGACCCGGCACGCCGGTCGGGAGTTTCCGAATCTCCACCTTGTCTTGCACGCTCATGGTTTTTCCTCACCTCTCAAATTCGCTCCGTCCGTGGATGCATCCGGCCATGAGTCACGTATCAGGCGCAGGGTCAAAGCTTCGCCGATGAAGGTCGTCAGCAGTTCCAGTAGTTGAGCCACGAGACCCGCTCCGGCCTGCCCCGCCGCCGCCTCGCTCGCCTCGATTCCCTCGAATCCCTCCAAAGAGCCGTCCGCGCGTACACTCACCACATTCAGCGAGGGATCTTCCGCCTTCGCCAGTGTTAGAGCGCGGGATAAAAGAGAGCGAAAGCCGTCAACTCCCGCGAGCCTGATGAGGCGCAGACGCAATTCTCCAATGACCCGCACCGCCGTATCTACGGGCGCATCGGAGGAGTTGGCGCGCGCCGCCTCAAACACGATTAAGCGCCGGGCCAGTTCTTGATTTTGTGGTGAAGCCGTACTCATCGGGTGCGCCTCTGACGCCTCTTTGCTGCTCTCAGACAGGGACTCTATTAGTGTTCCTACCCTACTCCCACTTTGTCAGGAATAGTGAATCGAAATGTCGAGCCGTGACCTAGTTCACTTTCGACCGACACCTCACCGCCGTGCGCTTCGACGAACTGCTTGACGATGGCGAGGCCGAGCCCCATGCCGCCTTTCTTGTCCGGGTCGGCCTCTAATTTATCGAACACCTTTTCCAGCCGGTCTGCCGGAATCCCCGCGCCGTTATCGCTCACCCGGCATTCGACGGCAGCGGATTCTTGGCTCTTCTTCGCCCCGATAGTGACTTCTCCGTTCGGTGTGTAGTCGATGGCGTTAGAGATCAGGTTCTGAAAAATAAGGGTCAACATGTTGGCATCGGCGAACGCCGTCAACTCTTCGGGCACGTCATTAATCAATCTCAGGTTCGAAGCGTCGGCCAACGGACGCAGGTCGCTGACGAGCGCTTCCACCAGCGGCCTCAGCTTTACTTCTCGCCGCTCTACCCGTTCATTAACTTGCGCCTTCAGATTTGCTTCTTCCTGCACTACTTTGACGACCAATGAATTCAAGCGGGTGACGTTACGGTGCATGGTTTCCAGCAACATGGCGGCCCTCTCGTCCTTTCCCACGTCCGGTACTGTGGCTTCGAGAAGCTGGGCCGCCATCGAGATGGCCGCGAGCGGCGACCTGAGATCGTGGGCGACGAAGGTTAAGTGCTCCTCACGCCGCTGCTGTATCTCCAGAGCTTTTTGCGCGGCGTAGGTCTTCACCGCCAGACCGATTGACACGTCAATGACGCGGTTGATGGTGCGGTTTACCGCCCCGCGGAGTCTCAAGTCATGCCTTTCAATGAGGTCTTGGATGACCCCGCGCAGCGCGTTATATTCCCCAACTACCTCCTCGACATCGAATCCGAGGCGGAGCCGATCCAGCCCGTGAGTAATAGGATTTTCTTTTAACCCCTCGATCATCGACCCGTCGGAACATACTTCAAGCTCACAGGCTAGTTCCTCCAGCAAGTCGGGGATGTGGTCGTTTAAGGTCGGCACGTCGAGGTTATGCGCCACGGAGAGTTGTCGCACTTCCTGCCGCCATTCGGCGAGTAAGGTGTCGCGCTCTCGTCTAATCAGCGCCGCAAGTGCGTCGAGATTTTCAGTAGACAAAGTTCTACTCCGCTAAGCGTCAAGTTGGATGGAACAGAGCAGTTATAATCTGCCGTTCAAAGGTTCAACTCTACGGCGGCCTTCATTCGACCTGATCGTTCCGTTGAATGAGGCTTGCCATGACGGCCACCAGCTCGGCCAGCTCGACCGGCTTAGAGATGTGCATCTGATACCCCGCCCTCAGCGCCCGCAGGCGGTCTTCGGTCCTCGCGTACGCCGTCAAGGCGATGGCCGGTATTTTTCCTCCGCGTCCGGCAGGTAGTGATCTCACTTTCCGTATCAGCTCGTAGCCGTCCTCGCCCGGCATCCCGATGTCGCTGATTAAGAGCTCGGGCCGCACCTCCTCGATAGCTTTGAGCGCCTCTTGAGCGGAGCCGGCAGTCACGACTTCCGCACCGCATTGGGCGATTCCGACTCTGAATAATTCTCTCGTATCAACCTCATCGTCAACCACGAGTACCTTCAGCCCGTCTAATCTTTCGGGACAGTCGTATGAGGGGAGCGTATCTTCGGCCGCCGGGTGAACGCGCCCCGCCAGCTTATCCTTCTGATAGACCGGAACTACCGGAAGATTCACAACGAAAGTCGCCCCCTGTCCTTCGCCCGGACTCTCAGCCCGCACCGTCCCGCCGTGCAGTTCTACCAGGTGGCGGACGATTGCCAGCCCCAGTCCAAGCCCGCCGTGCTGGCGCGTCGTTTTCTGGTCGGCCTGACGGAAGCGCTCGAAGACGTGCGGCAGGAACTCCGGTTTGATGCCGGCCCCCGTGTCGCTGACCGCGATCTCGATGTGCGAGTTGATGCGCTCAAGCCTGACCTGCACCCTCCCGCCTTTGGGGGTGAACTTGATGGCGTTCGAGAGCAAGTTCCAGACGACCTGTTGCAGACGCGCCGGGTCGCCCGCGACGGAAACAACGCCCGTGTCCATCACCTTCTGAATCCGCACGTTTTTAGCTTCGGCTGCCGGTCGCAGCGCCTCGATGGCCGATTCAATGAACGAAGCGGGATCAACCTGCCTGACATCGAGGCGCAGCTTGCCTGTAATAATCCTCGACACGTCAAGCAGGTCGTCTATCAGTTGCGACTGCGCGCGCGCATTACGCTCGATGGTCTCAAGCGCACTGGTCGCACTTTGTTCATCGAGTTGGCGGGAGCGAAGCAGGTGCGCCCAACCGAGGATGGCCGTCAAGGGCGTCCGCAACTCGTGCGAGACGGTGGCGAGAAATTCGTCCTTCAGGCGGTTCGCTTCCCGCAACTCTTCCGCCGTGCGCCTCTGCTCGTCAACGTCCGTGTTCGTCCCGAACCAGCGAACGATGCGGCCGTGGGAATCGCGGAGAGGGTTGACGCGCGTCAGGAACCAACGGAACACGCCGTCCGCGCCTTTGAGTGGGAACTCCATCTCAAACGGCTCGCCAGTCTCGATTGAGGTGCGCCAACGCTCCACCACTTTCGGCAGCACTGCGGGGTCGTGTACGGACTGCCAGCCCCAACCCTCCATCTGCTCAGGGCTAGTCCCCGTGTATTCGTACCAACGCTGGTTGTAC
>DASQDV010000624.1:0-1945 GCA_035633995.1 Pyrinomonadaceae bacterium
CCACTTTTCCGCGACGCCCTCCTGCCACGCGCGGTCGAACTGCACCACGAGCGTCTGCGCATGCCTGCCGAGGTAGAAATCCGCCGCGCTCTCCTCGACGACGGCGGGCTGATAATGCTTCGCCCAGTCGGGGTCAACGCCGCTGCCGTTTTGCGCAGGGTAGCCGAGCGCGCGCAGGCGGTCTGCGAGCGCCGGATGCGTGTCAACGGAGTCGGTCTTTTGCTCCAGCGCGAGTTCGAGTCCGCGCGCGACCGCTTCGCGCGCGAGCGGTTCGCGCAGCGTGAGCGGGAGGTTGGCGTAAACGTCTGCCGTCGGGTGAGGTTCGGTCTCGGCGCGACGATAAATTTCCGGCCAGTAGCTTTCTTCCAGGTAATAACCTTTGAGCCGCGTGTCAATGAGCATCTCGGCGACGTTCTGTGCGCCGGTCAGGCGCGCCGCCGCTTCGTCGGCTTCGTACTCGTGCTTGCGCGCGAGGACAAAGGAGTAGGCTTGAAAATAGGGCGCGTACCAGTTGAAGAAAATGGTGAAGATGGACGACCCCCAGCGCCCGTCGGCTTCCAGCCTCGTCAGCAATTGCCCCCACGTCCGGCGGAGACGATAGACCCAGGCGGTGAAGCGACCGTGATTGCCTGAGAGGTGGCCGAGTTCGTGCGCGAGCGTGGCGCGGAATTGCGCGGGCGGGCAGGCTTGCATGTCCGGGAGGCCGAGCAGGAGGTAGTTTTTGTAGCCGCCGAAGAAGCCGAAGCGCGGCACCTGCACGACCGCCGCGTTGAAGAAATCCAACATCAGTACGTGATGGATGCGCGGCGCGCCGAGCGCGGCGGTGAGTTCGTCTATGAGGTCGAACAGGCGCGGCGCATCGTCGCGCTTCAACTCGAAGCCTTCGGGCGGCGATTGCTTGACCCACAGCGAGCGAATCACGACCGCCGCCAGCACGAGCAAAATCCACCCGGCCTTGATGACGAGATAGTTGAGTTTGCCGTAACCGAGCGCCAGCCCGAACATGATTAACGATAGAGCGAGCAGCACGGCCAGCACAAAAGCGATGTAAGCGTAGCCGAGCAGGGCGAGGAGCGCGACGCGCGACCTGTATTTGGCGGGTTCGGTGCGCGCCAGATGTTCGAGACGCACGACCATCTCGTCGAATTGTTCGTTGGTCATTGGCATAAATTTAGATTGCGCGCTTGAGCGACGCGGGGCGTGAGCGGAAGAATGAGTTTTGAGGAGTGCTGCGGGGCGTGTGCTTGAAGTTCGGCGAACAGGAAACGAATCCGGCGAGCCTTCAAACATATTAGCAAAAGCCGGTCGAGGTTTGTCAACAGCCCCGTGCAGTTCAAGGGAAATGCGCCGCCCTGTGCTATACTGTCCGACTAATATTCCCTCAAAGTTTTATCCTGCGATGAGCACTCATCGCTTTTAGTCTGGAGAGTAAATAACAGAAGTGAACAAGGTGATTGAACTAATCCCGCTCGGCGGCGTCGGCGAGTTCGGGATGAACTGCATGGCGGTGCGCTACGGCGACGAGATGATCGTCGTCGATGCGGGGATGGGCTTCCCCGAAGAGACCGCCTACGGCGTTGACGTATGCGTGCCCGATTTCGATTTTCTCGACGAGTACCGCGAACACATCACGGCCATCGTCCTCACGCACGGGCACGAAGACCATCTCGGCGCGCTGCCCTATATCCTTAAAAAATTCAACGTCCCCGTCTACGCTTCGCACTACACGGTGGGCTTGGCCGAAAGCAAACTCGAAGAACACAATTTGCTGAACGACGTGCTGATTCACCGCGTCGAGCCGCGTGACGTGGTCGAGATCGGCGTTTTCAAAGTTGAGTTCATACGCGCCTCGCATTCGCTGATCGACTGCTTCTCGCTCGCCATCACCACCCCCGCCGGGACGATCATCCACACGGGCGACTACAAGGTTGACGAAACGCCCGTC
>DASQDV010000625.1:0-3537 GCA_035633995.1 Pyrinomonadaceae bacterium
CGACGACGCCGACTACGAAGAACTCGACGCCGAAGTCATCTCGCACGATCCGCTCAACTTCGTTGACACCAAGCCCTACCCGCAGCGACTCGAACAGGCCAAGCGCTCGACGGGTCTGCCCGAAGCGATCATCAACGCGCGGGGAACGATCAACGGCCACACGGTCTTCGCGGGCGCGATGGATTTCAGTTTCCTCGGCGGCTCGATGGGTTCGGCGGTCGGCGAGAAGGTGACGCGCCTCGTCGAACGCGCGATCAAGGAGCGCGCGGCGGTCATCACCATTACCTCTTCGGGCGGCGCGCGCATGCAGGAGGGCACGCTCTCGCTCCTGCAGATGGCGAAAGTCTCGGCGGCGCTCGCGCAACTCGATAAAACACGCCTGCCCTTCATCTCCGTCCTGACCGACCCGACCACCGGCGGCGTCACCGCCAGCTTCGCCATGCTCGGCGACGTGATCATCGCCGAACCGAAAGCCCTGATCGGCTTCGCAGGGCCGCGCGTTATCGAACAGACCATCCGCCAGAAGTTGCCGAAAGATTTTCAACGCTCCGAATTCCTACTCGATCATGGCATGCTCGACGCCGTCGTTGACCGCCGCGAGATGCGCGCCCTCATCATCAAGCTGCTCGACTTCATGGTGAACCCGGAAATCAGCGCGACGAAGCTGGACGTAAATATAGACTTCGCGAGCAACCCGAACGGCTACCGCCCGAAGTCCGCCCGCGTCGTGCTCGATGAACAAACATCGGAAGCAACCGTTCCGAGTTCAAAATCACAGGCGGAAAATTAGCGTCTCCGCTCTCGCCGTCTTTTAAGATAAGCAAACGTAGCTCATGCACTTCGACGAGGCGGTCAATTATCTCCTGAGCCTTGGTCACGAAACGCTCGCGATCAAACTCGGCCTCGCCAACATCGAACGACTTCTCGCCGCGCTGGGGTCTCCCGAACGCGCTTACCCCGCCGTCCAGATTGCGGGCACGAACGGCAAAGGCTCGACCGCCGCGATGCTCGAACGAATCTGCCGCGCTTCCAATGTGCGCGCCGGTCTCTACACTTCCCCGCATCTCGTCTCGATCACCGAACGCATACGCATCTGCGGGCGCGACATCGCGCACGAGGATTTCGCGCGCCTCGCCACACGCGTGCGCGCCGTCTCGACCGAACTGGCAGAGGAGACGGGCGCGCTCGCGACCTTCTTCGAGCAGGTGACGGCCATCGCGCTGCTCGCCTTTTGCGAAGCACGCGTCGAACTCGCCATCCTCGAAACCGGACTCGGCGGGCGGCTCGACGCGACGACCGCAGCGCGCGCTGCGACGCTCGCCATCACGCCCGTCGCGCTCGATCATCAGGAATATCTAGGCCACACGCTCCGCGAGATCGCCGCCGAGAAGGCCGCCGTCATCCGCGCGGGCACAACGGTCGTCGTCGCCGCGCCGCAACCCGTCGAAGCGCTTGAAGTCATACTCGCGCGTTGCCGCGAGTGCCGCGTCACGCCGCGCTTCGCGGGAGCAGCAGGCGACGCCATGCGCGTGCTCGGCGCGGACGCGTCGGGGCGTCTGCGCCTCACGTTCAAGACGGAAGAGGACGTTTACGAGGATGTCCGCCTGTCGCTTCGCGGACGGCATCAGGCGACGAACGCATGCGTCGCCGTCGCGCTCGCGGAAGTTTTGCGCGGGCGCGGCTTTCAGATCACACACGGCGGCATCGTCGAAGGACTCGAAACCGCCGAGCACGCCGGACGCCTCGAACTGCGCGCGGGCGCGCCTGCTCTCCTGTTCGACGGGGCGCACAACGCGGCGGGGGCACGTGCGCTGCGCGACTACCTTGAAGAATTCGTCCACGCTCCCCTCACGATCATCTTCGGCGCGATGCGCGATAAAGAGTTGGACGAGATCGCGGCGACGCTTTTTCCGGCAGCCCGCAAACTCATCCTGACGCGCCCCACGAACCCGCGCGCCGCCGCGCTCGAAGTGCTCGGCCAACTGGCCGCATCACACGGCGTCAACGATTCCCCGATGCTCGTCGAATCGCCCGCCGAAGCGTTGCATGTGGCCGCAGAGTGTACGCCGACAGACGGCGTCATCTGCATCACAGGGTCGCTTTATCTCGTCGGTGAAGTCGAGAGTCTCATCGCGCGCGAGGGGCAAAAGTTGAAGCTACGAAATTAAAGTTTTAGATTACACGGCGCTCTTTCTTTCAACTTGCGCCTTCAAGCATCCGGCTTATTCAAAGGAGACTCATGGACACATCCGGCAAAGAAGCTCCCGAAGTCGTCGCGAGCGAAGACGTGTATCGCGGTCGCATCGTCACGGTCACGCTCGACACGGTGCGCGAGGACGGGCGCGAACACAAGCGCGAGGTCGTGCGGCATCCCGGCAGCGCCGCGATTGTCGCCGTGCACGACGACAACACTGTCTCGCTCGTCAGGCAATATCGCCACCCGACGGTGAAGTACCTGCTGGAAATTCCTGCCGGGAGCCGAGACAGTTTCGAGCCGCCGGAGGAATGCGCGGCGCGCGAACTGGAAGAAGAGTTGGGGCTGGTGGCCGAAGGCTGGGAGAAGTTGTCGGAGTTCTTCGTCTCGCCGGGTTTCTGCGGCGAGAAGATGTGGGTCTATCTCGCGACTGATCTGACCGAAACCAAAGCCAGCCCCGAAGACGACGAGAATCTGGAGATCGTGCGCCTGCCGCTTGCCCGCGCGCTGGAGATGATCGAAGCGGGCGAAATCGAAGACGCCAAGACCATCATCGGCCTCACGCTCGCCGCCTCAAGATTAGGAACGGGGTGAAAGGGTAAGGGGTAAAGGGCAAAGGTTAAAAACAAATGACGCACGATGGGCGCGCCTTCCTGCTTCTACCTTTCCCCTTTACCCCTTATCCTTTCCCCGCTCTTATACCCCTTCTCACATCTTGCGGTTGACGCTGCCGCGCCCGCTCTCTTACACTCGCTGATCGTGAGCACACCGACTGATCAACCCGCCCCCGTCCCAAATCCTTATCAAACTGAGCCTTCGCCGGAGGGCACGAACTCGTCTCCGGCGGGAAACGATCCGGCGCGTGCGGCTGTGATCAATCCGGATAATCCGCCCTGGGGATTGCCTGCGGCCGTCGGCGTGCTGTGCGCGAGCCTCGCGCTGCTCGTCTTCGTGCCGGTCTTCATCGTCATCCCTTACGTCTTCTGGCGCGGCGTCAACATGCAAACGCTCGGCGAGTTTTTGCAGACGGACAAGACGGCCATTTTGCTCTCGCTGCTCGCCACGCTGCCCGTACACCTCTTGACGCTCGCGCTCGTCTGGGCGGTCGTCACGGGCATGGGCAAGCGCCCCTTCTGGAGCACGCTCGGTTGGAGTTGGTCGCCGCGCATCGGTCTCTGGTCGAGCGTCGGCATCGCGCTCGGCCTCTACGCGCTCGGCATACTGATCTTCAAAATTTTCGGCGACCAGGAGACCGCGCTCGTGCGCCTGCTTAACAGTTCGGCGGCGGCGCGCTATTCCATCGTGGTGTTGGCGACGCTGACCGCGCCGCTCGTCGAAGAGGT
>DASQDV010000626.1:0-11207 GCA_035633995.1 Pyrinomonadaceae bacterium
GACAGGCACGGTTGACGAGTTCGAGTCGTCGGACACCGACGAACCCGACGGCGTCACGCCTCCCGATCCTAAGACCGCGACGGAGCTGGTCGGGCCGTTCACCCTCGTTGTGAATTCGACGGGTAATGGTCTGCCTGCCGCGATTGCCGACGACATCTTCGACCCGAATGCACTCAGTCGCGGCGCGCAGTTGGAGAAGTATGAATTTATGCGTGTGAGCGTCCCTTCGATCACGGTAAGCGAGCCGACAAATAATTTCGGTGAGTTCTGGGGCGTCGTGACGGGGCGACCGAGACCGTTCCGCGAACCCGGCATCGAGCGGGGCGATCCCATTCCCGTCGCCGACCAGGGCCCGCACGCGTCGGCGACGCCGCCGAACGTGCCCATTTGGGACGGGAACTTCGAGCGCATTCAGGTTGATACCGATGACGCGACCACCCTTGCGGGAGCGCGCCGAGCGCAGGTTCAGGTGACAACCGGAACGGTCGTTACGGGTGTCATCGGGCCGCTTGATTACGCGTTCAACAATTACCGCATCGTGCTCGACTATAATGTCACGCCCGGCACGAGCGGCGGTATCAACGCTGCTATCCCCGTCCCCACTCCGGCGACGGGCGAGTTCACCATCGCCTCGGCCAATCTGGAAAACTTCGGCACGGCGAACGCGGACTTCGCAGGCCGTCTCAACAAAGCCTCGCTCGCCATCCGCAACGTGATGCGCACGCCGGACATCCTCGGCGTCATAGAGGTCTTCGACAAGCCTTCGCTTGACCAACTGGCGGCCAAAATTAACTCCGACGCGAATAATCCCTCGGCAGTGAACTACGTAGCATACCTTGAAGAGGGGATCATACCCGGAGACGCCTCAGGCAACTTTGCCGATGATCAGGACGTTGGTTATCTCGTCAACACGGCGCGCGTAACGGTGGTGGGGACGCCCGTTCAGGCTTACCGGGGCAAAAATTTTACCTACGCCGGTACAACCTCAACGCTTCACGACCGCCCACCCTATATCCTGACCGCGGACGTTCCACAGGCCGGAACCTCGACCATGTTGAGAGTGACGGTGATTCACAATCACACCAAATCTCTCATCGCCGTTGACAGCCCGGTGCCGCGCGGCACCGGCGGCACGGAAGGCGGGCGCAACCGCGAGAAGCGGCGACTGCAAGCCGAAGACATTGCCGATCTGGTGGAGGCGCGTAAAACCGAGAACCTCGTCGTGATGGGCGACCTCAACGCGTTCGACTTCAACGACGGACTCGGCGATATTGTCGGGACAATCAAGGGAACGCCCGTGCCGGCCGATCAGGTAGTCGAGCCGAGCACCGACCGCTGGTCGTACCAGTTGATCAACTCGCTCAGCCGCCTTCCGGCCAACGAACAATATTCGTTGCTGTTCGAGGGCAATGCGCAGGCGCTCGATCATATTCTGGTCAACAACAAGATGCGTGCGCGCCAGACGCGTTTCGCCTACGCGCGTTATAACGCCGACTTCTCCGAATCTTTTGCCGCAGACACGAACCGACCCGAACGGCTCTCCGACCACGATGCGGCTGTCTCGTACTTCGCGAGCGGGGCTGTAACTCTGCCGGGAGCAGTTCTGATCAGCGAGTTTCGCTTCAACGGCCCGAACGGGACGAATGACGAGTTCGTAGAGCTCTACAACAACTCCGAATTGCCCGTGGACGTGAGCGGTTGGACGCTCGCCTCGTCGGGCGGCGGCAACGTGGTTATAGACGAGGGCGAAAGCATTCCGGCGCGCGGACACTATCTCGTCGCGGCGGATAGTTTTACACTCGAAAGCAGCGTCGTCGTAGCTTTCACCCCTCCCGCGCCTCCCGACAAGACTTATACGGGCGGAATCTTCACCGATAACGGGGGCGTGAAACTGCTCGACGTGGTGGGTGATACCATTGACGCCGTTGGCTTCAGCGGGGCGGCGGCAGGGTTCAACGAAGGAACGGGGCTGTCGCCTGCGGGCGGGGTCGCGCCAACCGCCGACGAGCAAATAAGTTTCGTCCGCAAAATGACCTCCGGATTCCCGCAAGACACCAACGACAACTCTGTGGATTTCGTGCTTGTCTCGACGACGGGCACGGTGGGCGGAACACCCAACCTGCTCGGCGCGCCGGGGCCGCAGGGCACGGAGAGTCCCATCCAGCGCAACGCCACGATCAAGGCGTCTCTCATAGACAACTGCTTTGATATCGGCACTCCTACGTCCGGTTGTCAAAACCGCGTGCGCGACGGCTCGGCAAGCAATCCCACGAAGGCGGCGCGCGGGACGCTCACCTTCCGTCGCAAGTTCACCAACATGAACCAGCAGACCGTAAGCACACTGCGCTTCCGCGTCGTTGACATCACAACGCTCAACAGCCCCGGCTACGCGCCGAACAACGGTCGGGCAGACTTACGCCTGCTCTCGTCCGCCCCGGCGACCATCACGCCGTCGAACCCCTTCACGCCCGGCGACATCGAGGCGGCAGGGACGACGCTCGACGAGCCGCCCACGCAGGAGGAGTTAGGCGGCGGTCTCAATTCGAGCGTCACCGTCAACCTGTCGGAGCCTTTGGAATTCGGCGACAGCGTGACGGTGCAGTTGACGGTCGGCGTCCAGCAGAACGGGAGTTTCCGCTTCTTCGTCAACACCGAGGCCATCCTCGGCGCTTCGCCGTTGCAAACGAAAAAGCCGAGGACGGGGAAGAACGGTGGCACGCCGTAGCACCCAAATAACAAGAGGGCGGCAAACGCTGCTTCTCATAAAAAAGAGGCTTGAAAATTGAGCCTCCGAAAATGAAAACCCTGAGTCGTCGCAAAACGACTCAGGGTTTTCGCTTTAGAGTCACACTACATTTCGCAGTTCGTCGACGGCCTCTGAAAATGCCTGCGACTTGGATTCATCGTAACTCGTTTTAAAACTGGCTCCTTTGAAATATGCGGCTACAACTCAGGAGGGGAACGAATAGGTCGTAGTGTAAAGCGGCGGCGACGACTCCAATATAGGATGTCCGTCGGCTTCGAGCCACGCGTGCCCCGCGAGCAGCGAGTCCTGTCCTTTGCGCACGCCGAAGACGATGCGCGTCTCTATGCCGCTGAGCGCGAGATAGCGGTACAGGACGGGCGCACGCTTCCAGCACGTCGGCGTAAAGCACAGGAAGTTCATCCCTAACAGTGTGTCAACCAACTGCGCCAGCCGCTGTTGAGTCAACGCGGAATTCTTTGGTTTTCTGCCGCGCCTGGCAACGGCAATTAAAGAGAGGACGCGCGGGAGCGGCAGGAATTTGATGAGCAACGAAAGCAACGCGACCCACGCCGCCATTCGCACCAGCAGAAAAACTTCCTCTGGCTTGTGTCGGACGAAATGCACCGCGCGGCGCATCAACAAGGTCTTCTCCGGCCTCACATGTACGGATTCAACGGGCATCAGGAGTTCATCTATTACTTGAGACTGTACAATCTTGCTTCTTGACAACGCTAAACTTACACGCAGTTTCGTTGCGACAGGAATTTGATTTAGAGCTGACTTATTCCTGACGCGTAGAAATTCAGGTGAACCAGTTTATTTTGATTTCTTCAAGAGGCGGTAGCCGCGACGCGTGCGCGCTTTCACTTCGGGGCGGTCAATTTTGACCTCGATGCTGCGCCAGCGCCCGTCGTGGGCGCGGTTCGTAGGGCGATATCCGATGGTGTATTGATTGCTCAATTCCTCCAGAATCTCTCCGAAGGCGTCGCGCAGAGCCTTTCCGCCCGGCGTGGGCACGAAACGCCCGCCACTCTTGCTCGCGTACTCGCGCAAAACACCCGCTGCCGGAAATGATTTCTGCACGCCCGGCACCTGTTCAGACATGTCAACCGTGTAAATCGTGGCGTTGGCGGCAAGCGCTGCGTTGAGCGCTTTGTCGGCGGAGGCTTCGCTGCGCGTGTCCGCCCCGTCGGAGAGCACTATGATGGCGCGCCGTTTTTCCGCCCGAGACGCCAGATCGACAGACGCGCGCTGAATCGCGTCGTGCAAGACCGTCTCGCCTTTCGCATTGAGGCCATAGGCGACGGGCGAAAGATCGCGGCTGTGGGAAAAATCCTGTACCTGTTCGACCTTGCGGTGGAAGCTGTAAACCGCAGCCGTGTCTTCGGGGCGCAACCCGTCCAGGAAGCGTATCGCCGCCGAGCGCGCCATAGAGACGCGGCCTTCCATGCTGCCCGATACGTCGAGCAAGAGGGCGGCCGCAAACGGAGTCTCTTCGCGGCTGAAGTTGGTGATGCGTTGTTCTTTTCCGTCCTCGTAAACCTTAAAATTCCCGCGTTCAAGGCCATGCACGTATGCGCCGCCCTCATTCGTCGCCGTCACGTTGAGCACGACCAGATCGGTCTCCACGCGCACGACATCATCTTCTTGGTCGTTGCCTCGCGGGTCTTGCGCGCGGGAAGGGAAGTTCAGGGCGGAAAGGGCGAAAGCGAAGGCGAATATTACGAAAGGCAAGGCGCGCACGAGTCGCGTGCAGGCGTTCGCGCGGCGTGCGGCATCTATGAATTTACTGGAAACCATTAGCGATAGATGGTGCGAATATACCTGACGAGTTCGACAACTTCGTTGGCGCGTTTGATGACCGCCGCCGAGACGACCTGGCGCGGGGTGCTTTCAACTTTTTTCTGCAACTCGGCTGATAGTTCGGCAAGAAGCTTGAGCGTCTCTTCAACCTGCTGCGGAGGCTCTTTTAAGTCTTCCTTGTCTTCCTCACCGCCCGCACGGCTGCGTATCTGGCGAGAGAGTTTCTCCATGCGGCCGAGTTTCTTCAAGTCGGCGGCGTCGAAAGTTTTATGCCGTGCGAAAGTCTCGTGCAATTCGGCGGCGAGTTGGGCATTCTCCTTCGCGCGTGCGAGGTGTTCTTTGTAGTCGCCCGCCTCGCGCTTGAGTTCCATCTCTTTGAGCATCTCTCTATGCGTCGAATTTTGCTCGGGGTCTTCCTGCCGGTTACCGATGGGCCTGTCGTTGCGAATCGCGCGGGGAATTTTCGGCGCAGGTTGCGACTGCGCCGCGACCGAGCCGCAGAGTGCGAGAATTAATGCTGGCAGTAGAATTCTTGAGAACATCTATTCTGTCGTTGATAATCGTCGAGATGCCGGAGCGCACACGAATTTTTTTTCATAAGGCGACCGGCAACATTGTGACGTGGAAAGCGTGTGCTACGGTTGTCTTGCTTTCAAGCTGCCGGGATTAATAAAGTTGAACGAGTCGCGCCGCGCGCAAAAACAGATTAATCCTTAAGGTTTTACTTGAGATTGGTCGCCGCGCCGACTTGTCAAGTTTTACTTGAAGAAGGGCGTTCTACGGAATGCGAACCGGAGTGTCGGGCGTGTTGATAAACTCCTCGCCTTTTTGTCTGGGACGCGGCGGCGGCGTGACGACGACCTTCGGGCTGTTCTGCGGGAGGCGTTCGGGCTGGCGACGCGCGCCGACCGCCGACTTGAAGGCTATCGCCTCGTTGCGTCCCGCGCTGTTCAGGCTCAAGACGCGCGCCCCGCTCCATTCGGCGGAACGCAGGCTCAGCGAATAGCGGCCTTCCTCGCCCGGAGCAAGGTCTGCCGGATCAACTTCTATCTTACGTCGTTCCGTCGCCGTCGCGCTTCGCCGCTTCAACTCCATTTCGAGGCTCAAATCCTCAAGTTTTTTATCCGAGATGTTGCGAATCGTGCCGGTGATGAGCGCGTCGGAACCTCTCAACCGGGCTTCGTCTTCAAAAATTTGCGCTTCGGGCGGCGCATTGATTTTCGCGGCCTGCTCCGCCTGTTGAGCAGCGCGGACGCGTTCGAGCTGTCGTGCACGCAGGTAACGATAGCCGACGAGAAGCGCGAGCGCGACTGCCAGAGCACAGGCGATTGCCCCGACCTTGACCCATTTCGAGGATGCGCCCGCGCTCTCCTCAAACAGGTGCGGCTCGGAAATCTGCCCGTCTGTGCCCCGATTACTACTCATCTGATAAAACTTCTTCCCTCAAACTTACTTTAAGTCGAGACGGCTAACTTCGTGTAATCCCTGATGCTATGGCAACAGCGACGGTAAGTCGCGCGGATATTACCGAGACGGCGCGGCGGTCGGCGGCCCGCCCGTGAGTTTTTCGACGAGCGCGATGATAAATTCCTGCTCGGCCATGCCGGAACTGCGCAGGCTTACCCATTCCGCGCCCGATGCCCCGTCGCTGCGACCCTCCACGCGCGCGTTGACGGCCACGCTCGTCGTCGTGGCGTCGAGCGGCAGCACTTCGATGATGTAAGTGTAGCGACCCTGAGTCCAACCGCGTGAACTCTCCTCGGTCAACTCGGCGTAGCGGTTCAACTCCGTAGAGGCCACGACCGCGCCTTTGACGAACCGGAAAGGCTGGCTGATGAGCACGCCCTCGTCCGTCTTCGAGACGCTCGTGTCAACAATCAATTTTCGCTCGGCCATCAATTCTTCGACCGCGCGCAAAACGATGTCGCGCCGGATCGTGAAGCGGTAGGGGTTCGGGATAGGAGGCGGCGCAGGCGTCCGGCCTTTCCCGAAATCAATTCCGCGCCCCGTGCCCGTGTTCTGCTTGACGCCGTTGTTGCCCGGCGCGCGATCCGTGCCCGCATCGCGTATGCGGTCGTTCTGCCTGTCCACACCCTTCTCCTGTGCGGAGACATGGCAAACGGCCAGAAGCAGGAAGATGCAGAGCGTTAAGACTTTTTTCATCGCTAACCTTTCGGCCTCACCCGTGTGTGCCCCGGTGCCTGGTTTTTCAAATCGAAGGGGAGATAGTGTGGAGAATAAAACAACGCACAGGTCTTTTCAAGAAAGAGTTGTTGGCGCGCCAATGACGGGGACGAAATTGTTCCCGGCACACGATTAATTGTTCGTGTTCGGGGCGGGCGCGATGTTGCCTGCGTCGCGTTCGCGCTCCCATGCGCGCAACGCCTGCACGCCTCTCTGAAAGTCTGTGTCGCTTTTATAAAAGTTGTGCGCGCCGTCGTTGCGCGAAGGTTCGCGCACATAATAGAGATAGTCGGTTGTGGCGGGTCGCAGGGCGGCCTCTATCGAACGCGCGCCTGAAGAGGCGATTGGCCCCGGCGGCAGGCCGCGCACCTTGCGCGTGTTATACGGCGATTCGCGGTCTAAGTCGCTCTGGTAAACTTTCCCGTCATTTCTCCATTTCCCGGCCAGCTTTGAAGCGTAGATGACCGACGAGTCAATGCCGAGCGGCATGCCGATTTTGAGCCGGTTGTAAATCACCGAAGCGACGAGAGGTCTTTCGTCTTTCAACTTGGCCTCCGTCTCTACGAGCGAAGCGACGGTGACTATTTGCCTCGGCGTTTTGTCGAGCGGAAGATTCTCGCCGCCCGTCTGTTCGCGCCAAACCTGACGGAAGCGTTTGACCATCGCCGCCAGCATCTGGCGCGGCGTCGTGTCGGGAGGGAAACTGTATGTGTCCGGGTAGAGATAGCCTTCGAGGTTAGTGGCCTGCGCGTCGAGGTCGCGTATATCGCTCGTGTCGTCCATCAAGGCCAGGGCTTCTTCGGCGCTCGCGAGTTTGAGTTCGGGAATACGCGCCATCGCGGCGGCGATGTCCCAGCGCGTCCAGCCTTCGATCACTGTGAAGCGTGCGAGACGCTGCTGTCCTTCCTCCAATTTTCGCAACACGCCGAGCGGCGAGATGGGAGACGGGAAACGATACTCGCCGGCCTTGAGGCGCGTCCCTGCCCCGCTGAAACGTATGTAGAGGCGAAGCGGCCACGAGCGTCCGATAACGCCGGAGGATGAGAGGCGCGCGACTGTCTCATCGGGCGTCGAGCCACGAGGTATTTCGATGTACTGGTTTGAGAGGGAGTGTGCGACAGGCTTATGGAGTTCGCGGTAGAGCCAAAAGGTGAAACCTCCCGTGATGCAAACAGAGACGGCGAGAAGAATTGCCAGAAGACGAAAGATTTTCATGCGAGATTACTTTAACAAAAATGACGTAAGTGTTGATATATTAAAGCTTATAATTGTAAGTTCTAAAATTGAGAGCGAGCGTTCATAAACTCTCCCCGTCAATTTTTGGGCTGTTCGTCTTCCGCCTGATTTTCTCTATGAGAGATAAAATCTCGCAGGATGAGCGCGGCGGCTTCGCTGTCGAGCCGTGCGGTTAGTTCTGAGCCGCTGACTCCGGCGTCGCGTAGAGACTCTGTGGCGGCGTGCGAAGTAAGTCGTTCGTCCTGCAAATACACGGGAACGTCAAGCGAGAGGGAGAGATTGCGCGCGATGCGGCGAGCCTCCACTGCCGCGTCGCCTTCAGTGCCGTCCAGTTTGAGCGGCAAACCAATGACCACCGCTTGAGCGTCAAAGCTGTGTTGCAAATCCTGGATTTGCCTGAGCAGCGCTTTCCAGTTGGTTCGACCAAGCGGGGTGAGCGGTTTGACAGAGACCTGTAACTCGTCGCTCACGGCAACGCCGACACGCTTTGTGCCCAGGTCGAGCGAGAGCAGGCGGCCATTCGCCCTGCGCGGCTCCGACTCGTCGAAGGATTTTGGAAATTCTGGTTCCGGCAAACTAGATTTTATTGCAAACGTTTGAAGTATAGCGCAGCCGCACGGCAACCGGCCAATTGGCTCGACCGTCTTGCGACGCGCGAGAGGGCTACTGTATCATCACTCCCAGCCCGTCGGGCAATCAGGCGCGACGGGTGTTGGAATCATCCGGCGCTCTAAATAGTTTTCTTGAGGTGAACGATGTCATTTCGCAGTAAGTTTCTCGTAGGGGTTTTCTCCGCCACGCTCGCGCTCTACGCGGTGGTCGGCGGCTTGATGTTTACGCGCGCGCAGCAGCAGAACGACCCGGGCGCGCAGTTACGAATTTTCGAGAGCGTCCTTCAACACATACATGACGATTATGTAGACGAGCCGGATTTGAACAAGGTGCGCGCGGGCGCTCTGCGCGGCCTCGCCTACGGGCTTGATCCGTATTCGACGTACCTGACGGTCGATCAGGTGCGCGATTACCGCGTCGGGCTGGATAAAGACAAGGCCGGAATCGGCGCCGAACTTTCGCAGGTGGCCTCTTACCTCTACGTGATCGCGCCGGTGAAAGGCGGCCCGGCGGATCAGGCGGGCGTGCAGGCGGGCGACATCATCGAGTACATAGACAACAAGGCGACGCGCGATATTTCGCTCTACGACGCCAAGCAACTTCTTAACGGCGCTTCGGGCACGGAAGTGAAAGTTCGCATACTTCGTTCGGGGACGCGCCCGCTGACGGTCACGATCAAGCGCGCGCCGTTGCAAGCGCCCGGCGTCGAGACGCGCATGGAAGCGGCGAAGGTCGGCGTCGTGCGCATCAACAGCCTGGCGGAGGGCGAAGCGGCCATCGTGCAGAAGCGCGTGCAGGAATTGCAGAAGCAGGGTTCGCAAAAGCTCGTGCTCGACCTGCGCGGCGTCGCGGGCGGCTCGCTTGCAGAGGGCGTCAAGGTGGCGAACCTCTTTATCAGGGACGGCGCGCTCGCGCAGACCATCGGGCGCGGCAACAAGAGCCTTAAAACTTTTACCGCCGACCCGAAAGCCGCCATCTTCGACGGCGCGGTCGTGGTCTTGATTGATCGCGGCACGGCGGGGGCTGCGGAAGTCGTCGCCTCGGCCTTCATCGAGCGAAAGCGCGGCGAGGTTGTCGGCGAAAAGAGTTTCGGTGCGGGCGCGGAGCAACAACTGTTTCCGCTGCGCAACGGCGACGGGCTTTTGTTGACGACCGTGAAGTGGGCTTCGTCTGCGGGCAAGTCGTTCATAGGGGCGGGCGTTTCGCCGACCTTTGAAGTCAAACGGCCGGAGTTGGCGGCGGCGATAGACCCGGATGAACTGACGGGCAACGACGACGACGCGATTGCGGCTCCGACGCAGAACGGCGAGAGAAGGGAAGTCGCGCCCGAAGCCGCGTCGCCCAAGCAGCAACCCGAAGACACGCAGTTGAAGAAAGCGCTCGAACTGCTCAAGGACAAACCGGCGCAGCAGCAAAAGGCGGCTTGAAGTAAACTTTAACGACTCAGACGAAAGAGGCCGGAGCGGGATGTACCTGCTCCGGCCTCTTGGCATTTATCTCTCAGAGGATGCACAGAGGAAAACTTGAGTTGTTACAACGGAATGTTTCCGTGTTTTTTCGGCGGGTTGGTGTCGCGTTTATTTTCCAGCAGCGCGAGCGCGCGGATGAGTTTGAGGCGCGTCTCGGCAGGCTCGATGATCTCGTCTATGAAGCCGCGCTCGGCGGCGACGTAAGGGTTGGCGAACTTCTCTTCAAACTCCGCGATGCGCGCCTGTCGGGCGCTCTCCTGATCCGCCGCCTCGTTGATCTCACGGCGATATAAAACTCCGACCGCGCCGCCCGCGCCCATCACGGCGATCTCGGCTGTCGGCCACGCCAGATTGATGTCCGTGCGGATGTGCTTCGAGGCCATGACGCAATAAGCGCCGCCGTAAGCCTTGCGCGTGATAACGGTGATCTTGGGGACAGTGGCTTCGGCGAAGGCGTAGAGGAGTTTCGCGCCGTGACGGATGATGCCGCCGTGTTCCTGCGTGACGCCGGGCAAAAACCCCGGCACGTCTTCAAAGACTATCAAAGGGATGTTGAAACAGTCGCAGAAGCGCACGAAGCGTGCGGCCTTGACGGAGGCGTCTATGTCGAGCACGCCCGCGAGGTAAGCGGGTTGGTTGGCGACGATGCCGACGCTTCGACCTGCGAGCCGTGCGAATCCGACGACGATGTTCGGCGCGTAAAACTCGTGCACCTCGAAAAAATAGCCGTCGTCAATCACGGCATGGAGCACGTCGCGAATGTCGTAGGGCTGGTTCGACGCTTCGGGCACGATTGTGTTCAAACGCTCGTCGCGGCGAGTGGGAGGGTCTGCGGTCTCCATGCGGGGCGCTTCGTCCATGTTGTTGGAGGGCATGAAAGAGAGCAGTTCGCGCACGAGTTGGAGCGCGTGCTCGTCGGAGTCCGCGTCGAAATGGGCGACGCCGGAAATGCGGTTGTGCGTGTCGGCCCCGCCGAGTTCCTCTTTGGAAACCTCTTCGTGCGTGACGGCGCGAATCACTTCGGGGCCGGTGATGAACATGTATGAAGTGTTCTTCACCATCACGTTGAAATCCGTGATCGCGGGGCTGTAGACCGCGCCTCCCGCGCAAGGGCCGAGGATGCAGCTGATTTGCGGGACGACTCCCGAGGCGAGCGT